>CALFXA010000053.1 GCA_937928015.1 uncultured Anaerolineales bacterium
CCACCGAGATCTACACTCTTTCCCTACACGACGCTCTTCCGATCTCCGTGCTGAGCAAAGCCAGCAGTGCGATGAGTGTGATGTGGACGGTCATCCCGCGGCGGCGGGCAGGGGGGAAGGAGTCGAGGTTCACGAACCCACCTCCAGCCGCGCGATGCGGGCCGCCAACAGCGGAGTGAAGTGACCCTGATAGCGCGTCTGCAATTCGGGCAGACGCCAATCTGCGCCTGTCACGCGCTGGCGGCAGATGCGCGATCCGCAGGCGCAGGCCTCGGTCACGATCCAGTCGTCGATGTCGTAAAAGGTGGCGTAATCCAAAGTCAACTCTTCGCCTGCCTGAACGTCGCGGCGTGCAATCACGGTGACGGCATCCACCAGCCACAGGTTCGGCTCGCAACTGTGATTGACGAAGTCATCGGGCAGATCGCCCAGCGACGGGCGCTTGCCAAGATACACGTCCTCCTCGATGGCCGAGCACGAGCGCGAGGTGATGACGCCCGCGCGATACTCCTCGGGTGTGGCGCGCTGTCCGCCCCAGATGAAGACCGTCTCGCCCGCACGCAGCGGAGCGACGGCAAAGACACCCTGTCCGCCGATGGGCGAAGGGCGCACCTCCACCTGCGGGTGAGTCCACGAAGTCGGGCGGACGTTCATGCCTGACTGACGACCTCGCGAATGGCCTGGCACACGGTCTCAACCTGTTCTTCGGTCATCACGCTGCTGAACGGTACCGCCAGTCCGCGGCGGCCCAGGTCTTCGGTCACGGGGAAGTCGCCCTCGCGCCAGCCGAAGCGCTCGGCCATGTAGGGCTGCAAATGAATCGGCAGGAAGTACGGTCGCACGGGGATGCCCAGCGCGTCGAGCTTTTTGGCGATCTCGTCGCGGTTGAGCTTGGCGTCGAAGCGGATGACATACACGAACCACGACATGCGCGTGGTGGACGGTTCGACGAAGGGGACCTCCACGCCTGGGATCTCGGCCAGCCGCGACTCGTACCAGGCCGCCACCTGTTCCCGTTTGTCGATCAATTCGTCCAGCCTCGACATTTGCGTGCGACCCAGCGCCGCCGACATCTCGTCGATGCGATAGTTGTAGCCGAGGTGGGTATGTTGCAGCCAGGTGTCGCCCGGGGCGCGTCCCTGATTTCGCAGCGCACGCATGAAATGGGCGGCCTTGTCGTCGTCCGTGACGATGACTCCGCCCTCGCCCGTGGTGATGACCTTGTTCGGGTAGAAGGCGAAGACGCCGAAGTCGCCCAACGTGCCCGCCTGCTTTCCTTTATAGGTCGCGCCGAGCGCTTCGCACGAATCTTCGATGACGGCCAAGCCATGCTGCTTGGCGACGGCGTTGATCGCGTCCATGTCGGCGGGCTGACCGAACACGTCCACCGGCAGGATGGCTCGTAGGGGCGACTGGCCAGTCGCCCCTATACGGGGAAGATATTTCTCGATGTTGTTGGCCGCGTCCGCGACCAGATAGGGATCAATGTTGCCCGTCTTCGGGTCGATGTCCACAAAGATGGGAATCGCGTTCTCGAACAGCAGCACATTCGACGAGGCCACGAACGAGAACGGCGTGGTGATGACCAGGTCGCCCGGGCCGATGCCTGCCGCGCGGACGCACAGGTGCAGTCCCGCCGTGCCCGAGTTGACGGCAATCGCATGCTTCGCCCCTGTCAGGTCACAGAAGGCCTGCTCGAATGCGGGCGTATGTTGCCCCATGCTCAAGATGGGCGTATTGAGGACATCCAGGACAGCCTGACGGTCTGCATCCGTCAGGTCGGGGGAGGACATGGGAACTTTGGGTTGAGTCATGGCGAGTATTCTACCATTTTCCCCTACACCTTCACCCCGAGCGGAGCCGCGTGTTCTTCGCGGCGCAGTCGAGGGGCAGATTTTTAGCTATCCACGCCCGCGACCAACTGCTTGATATGTGCATCAATCTCATCAATCGCAACCAACTCCGCCTGAGCCGCCGTCCGTGCCTTGACCTCCAGCCTGCCCTCCTTCAATCCGCGCTCGCCGACGGTGACTCTGATAGGGCAACCGATCAAATCCGCGTCGTTGAACTTGACGCCCGCGCGCTCGTCACGGTCATCGAATAGGACGGGGATACCAGCGTCTTGCAGGGACGCGTAAATTTCCTCGGCTTTGGCCCGGGTGTCCAATTCCTTGCCAGGCACGTGCATGAGATAGACCTGGAACGGCGCAGCCGAGGCGGGCAGGCACAAGCCCTTGTCGTCGTGATGCGTTTCCGCCAGGGCCAACAGGATTTCCTCGAAGTCGAATCCCTTGCGGGTAGCCAAAATCTCGGCGTTTTGCAAATTGAGCGGATTCTCGCATTGCGGACAGGCCGCGCCCGTCTCCGCCAAAACCAGGTCCGTGACGAGTTCAGGGGTGTAATCGCGTCCGCAGTTGGTGTTCAGCAGGTGATAACCCGCTTCGTTGGCGCCCGCCACCAGATTGGGCGACTGCGGGATGAGGTCATCCACCGCGATGAGCGCGCCTATCAAGCCGACAGGGGAGGCGTATCCCGCCGCCGCGCCCGAGCGTGCGACCTCCTCGGGCGTAGCCATACGCACCTCGCCGACGACTTGCTTGAGCTTGGCTTCGCTGAGCGTCATGTCGCCGCGTACCACCACGAATACGAACTTGCCGTCCACGACGCGCGTGAACATCAGCGCCTTGGCGGTTTTCTCTTTAGGGATGTTCAGAAAATTCGCCAGCGCCTCGATGGTGGGGCACTCGGGCGTGAGGACCTTTTCCATCGGCAGCGGCGCTTCTTGCGAGAAGGGTGTCTTCTTGAAGGCGGCGACTTCTCTGCGTGCGACGAATCCGCAAACGGGACAGTTCACGATCTCGGTTTCGCCCGTGGAGAATGGGAAGTAGGTTTCGTCTGCGTTGGATAGCAGGGGAAGGGAAATGTGAGAGAGGAAAGACGAGTCGATAGATTTTGCGCGTAGGCAATTTAGAACTTGCTCGCCCAGCGGCAGGAGTTGACTTTCACGAGTCAGATAGCCAGCACGCACCAGCCAGCCGAATCCCTGCGTGCGGGCGTTGTTGGGAAATTCACGTTGGGTTTGAATGGAGAGGTCGCGGTAGCGCATGATTTCCTTAAGGCACCCCCTCTCCATTGGAGAGGGGGAAGGGGGAGGTCGATTACTTTTTCTTTTTGACGAAGGTCGCTGCCGTGGCGGAGGTGGCCTCCGCAGGGACGGGAACGGGAGCAGGCGTGGGCGGCGGGACGACAATCGGCGTCTGGACAGCGGATTCGGTCTGGGCGGCCTCCGAAGGCGTGGACTCGGGAGCGGGCCCGAGGTCCAGGTCGACGGTTTCTTCCATGCGGATTTGTCCGCGCAGGAAGGCGCCTTCCTCGGTCACGAAGGCGGTGGTAATCACATCGCCCCAGACGCGGCCCGTGGCGCGGATTTCCAGCTTTTGGGTGGTGATGTTTCCGCGCACCGCGCCCGCCACGATGACGGTGTTGGCACGCACGTTCTGACAGGTGACGCGAGATCGGAAGAGCACACGTCTGAACTTCAGTCACGTTTCGG
>CALFXA010000054.1 GCA_937928015.1 uncultured Anaerolineales bacterium
CTTCCGATCTCCAGGAGATTCAAAGCGGCGGCATGCCCCCGATCCAGTATTGGATATTCCACCCGAACTCAAAGATGAACGACCAGCAGAAACAGCAATTGATCCAGGCTCTTGAGCAATCCATCCAATAGAACAAAAAGTCCCCGCCAAAAGCGGGGGCTTTTTGTTTAACCCTTCAGCAGTTCCAGGACCTTGGGCTTGAGCGCCGCGTTACAGGCCATCGCCTCGCCGAAGGTGTGACCCTCCTCCCCCGCCCACGAGCCAAAGAATCCGCCCGCCTCACGGAAGATGACGGGAAACGGGCCGCAGTCCCAGTCGTTCATGATCGGGTCGAGCGCTACCTCGGCGCGGCCCGTGGCTACCGCCAGGTAGGCGTAGCAATCGCTCCAGCCGCGCATCATGTACGCCGCCGACATCACCCGACTCCACAGGGCGGGATCGCGCTTCTCGAAATTGTGCGAGGTAGTGAAGCACACACAGGCGCGGTCGAACGAGTCGACCTCCGAGACGTGGGCGCGGCGGCCATTCCACCAGGCACCGAGTCCGTCGGCGGCACACAGCATTTCATCCAGGGCGGGGAAATAGGACGCCCCCACGCGAACCACGCCGTTGATCTCCAACCCGATCAGCACGCCGTACAATGGCACCCCGCGCATGAAGGACTTGGTCCCGTCGATGGGGTCGATGATCCAGCGGAAGGAACCACCCTCACCCCTGTCCCCTCTCCCACTGAGAGAGGGGGATGATTCGCCAAACTCCTCGCCTACAATGGCGTGACCAGGATAGGTCCGCTCGATCTCGCCGCGGATGAACTGCTCGGCGGCGCGGTCGGCGGCGGTAACGGGTGTATCGTCCGCCTTGAAATCGGGACGGATGCCCGTGTTGTAATAGCCCAGCGTGATACGTCCCGCGCGATAGGCCAGAGAGGTGGTGAAGTCGAGGTAGGGTTGGAGGTTCATAGTAGAGTTCCTTTATAGCCTAGTATCGTAATCTTTGTTTATGGTTTCAGCAAAACATAAGAAAAAATCTCGCTTATGCTGATTTTTAGTGCCATTAAGAATCCATCAATTGTCTCATCTACACTTGATTTTTTGGCACCTTGTAAGGTATTCTTTAGACTGAGATTAATTACACACTCTCCAATCCGAGATAAAAATGTTGTTGACATTACCAGAAATCAAAGCCAAAGTTGATAAACTCGCAAAAATAATCGACGCATCACAGGATGTGTTACCCACTTATGGGTTTTCTGCACAAGATGGGCGCCCACACATTGAGATTGGCTCGCAGGGTTATTATTATCTTGTTCTTGACCGCGATGCGGTATGTGACCGCCTTGTCACAAAAGATATTGATGAACTTCTCTATAAAATCTTCGATTTTGCTACTTCTGAACTTGCAAAAAAGGATAAATCGACTCGTCGTATAGAGGATCGGGACCCACGAAGATTCTGGTTCCAGCGTCAAGTGGAATTATTATCGATGATTTCCAGTTCATGGGCAGAGCGAAAGTCGAAAGAACACGAAGAGATTCTTCAACAGCATCTACTCAATGATAGCTAGAAAAGCGCAATCTACGCAAGATTATTCTCTTGGTAACAAGTCGTTCAATAGCTTCTTCTCTTCTGCTTCATCTTTTACTTCCCCATCCAGCCAGGCAGCGCGCAGGCGGGAGAGGATTTCCTTATATTTCGGTCCAGGCGGCAGGCCCAGGGATTTCAAGTCCTCGCCCGTGGTGTGCGGTTTGACGTGCCGCCATGTGGTGAGGTAGGTCGTCAGTGCGGCTTCGCGCGTCACCAGTCCCACCGCATACACCGAGAGCGGCGGGACTTTCTCCAGCAAAAAGGTCCAAGCGCTGGGCTGGGAGTTGGCCAGGGCTGGCAGTTGCGCCTTCAAACGCGATGCCCCTAGCAGGGTTTCGCTCAACTCGGACGTGAAATCCAGTCGGCGGGACAGGGCGACTAAATCCTCAGCGGAGACATCTGTCAGCCAAAGCAGGGACCCGAGCGTCACACGGTCACAGGGGAGATTCACGTCCGCGCTGGGAAGTTGTTCCAGCAGGCTGGCGCGGGTCGAGTCAAAGCGCGGCAAGGCAGGGTGGATAGCGCGCAGCACGCCCAGGCTGTCCGCGCGGAGGAGCATCGCAGTGGCGTTTTCCTCGGCCAGGATCAAATCCAGTTCGTGGCGCAGGCGTTCGCCGCTGAGTCTGGACAGCACACCCAGAGCTTCGGCATCGATCCACTTCAGCGTGACAGGCTCGATCCGAAATTCATACCGTCCTTCATAACGGATGGCGCGCAGGATGCGCGTGGGATCGTCCACGAAAGAGCGAGGATGCAGGGCGCGGATCAGCCCACGCTGCAAGTCGGCTTGTCCATCCAGCGGGTCGAGCAATTCGCCGAAGTGGTCCCCGTCTACACGGATGGCCATCGCGTTGATGGTGAAGTCGCGACGTCGCAGGTCATCTGCGATGGTGGACGGAGTCACAGTCGGTAATGCGCCAGGAAATTCGTACGTCTCCGAGCGAGCGGTGATCAAATCAAGGGTTTCGTCTGAGTCAGGCAAATGCCAGATGGCAGTGTGGAACGGAGCGTGCGGAGTAAGCTTCCCGCCGTGCTGTTTGACCAATGCTCTGCCCAACTGGATGGCGTCACCTTCGACGATCACGTCCAGGTCGTGGACGGGACGCCCGAGCAATAAGTCGCGCGCGAATCCGCCCACCAGATAGCAGGCAAAGCTCAGGGCGGTGCTTTGTTCGGCGACGCGCAAGAGCAGGGTCCGCTTTTCGGACGAGAGCAGGCTGGG
>CALFXA010000055.1 GCA_937928015.1 uncultured Anaerolineales bacterium
ATTTCTCAGTCGAGAGCAGGTCCGAGCCTGAACTCGAGATCAAGCCAATCTACTTCAATCCCTAACCTCCCAAGCCTGTCGCTTCGAAGCCCGCCCCTGCTCCCAAGCGGAAACCCGCCCGCGTGGAGAAGCCCGCCTCGACGCCTGAGCCCACCCGCCCGGTCCCCGCCCGCCGCTACACAGGCATGTTGACTCCCGCGGTGGATCCCGCGCTGGCGGCCGCCCAGGCCGAGATGAATCGTGGTGACATCCCTGCCGCCCTCGAACATTACGGTCGACTGATCAAACGCGGCAAATGGCTGGAGGAGATCATCCGCGACCTGCGCGATGCCCTCTATCGCTATCCCGTGGAGGTCACCATTTGGCAGTCCCTGGGCGACGCGTACATGCGCGAAAACCGCCTGCAAGAGGCGCTCGACGCCTACACCAAGGCGGAAGAATTGCTACGGTAAACCCGTAGGGCGACCCACCAGTCGCCCTACGATTTTGAATCTCTGGAGGATTTTGTGGAACGAACGTTTGTTATGGTAAAACCTGATGGCGTCCAGCGCGGCCTGATCGGTGAAGTGATTGCCCGCTTGGAGCGCCGTGGCCTGCGCCTGGTGGCTGCCAAGTTCATCCAGGTCAGCAAGGAATTGGCCGAGACACACTATGCCATTCATAAGGGCAAGGGCTTCTATGACGGCTTGATCTCATACATCACGTCTGCACCTGTGATGGCGATGGTATGGGAGGGCCCCAACGCGGTGGCGGCTGTCCGCCAGACGATGGGCGCCACCCGCCCCACCGAGGCCGCGCCTGGCACCCTGCGCCACGACTTTGCCCTGGAAGTGGGCCGCAATCTGACCCACGCCTCGGATTCGGTCGAGAACGGCGCGGGTGAGGTGGCCTTGTGGTTCAAACCCGAGGAACTCGTGGACTGGTCCCGCGACAACGACAAGTGGATCTTCGAGAAGTAAATCCACACAATGCAACTCGGGCGGAAATTTCCGCCCGAGTTTTGTTTTGCATGGTTCCTCCTTTCTTTGGAATGTCAACTAAGGATAGGCCTCGACCGTGGGGGTGGGTGTGCTGGTAGGTTCCTCGGTCTCGGTAGCAGTGGGCGTGGACGTATAGGCCGTGGTGACGGTGATTAACACGTAGACCGAGGCGCCGAAATCCGCATCGCTTGCATTGTGCATGCGCCAGTAACCGACGTAATCGCCTGTCGTGCTGGGAGCGACCATGTCCACGGAGATGTACACGGTCTCGTTGGGTGCCACGGACTCAGTCAGGGCGGTGGCTGAACCGTCCAGGTCGCTGCCGCTGTAGAAGTCGATGCTATAGTCGGTGGTCCAGGTACAGGTGCCCGTGTTGAGGATTGCCCAGGTCTTGGTGAAGGACTCGCCTGCGGCGACCTCGGTCCCGTCGGGGATGGTCACATCGCTGACGTAGACGGAATTGTCGCAGGCGGTGCTGGAGGAGACGTTGTAGGTGTAGGACGGTGTGCTGGTCGCCAGCAGCGGGATGGTGTTTTGCGTCGGCCAGGGCGTGAGGGTGGCAGGCAGGGTGGGGGTGGACGTGGCAACGGGGACAGGCAGGCTGTTGGTCAGAGTCATCGCGGCAGCGGTATAGAGCAGGTCCACGGCGTTTTCGGCGGATGGAGTGGCTGTCGCTTCTGCGCTGCAGGCGGAGAGTAGCAAACTTCCGATGACACTCAGGACAAGCAGGGTAGGGATGATTCCATGTTTCATTCTGTAACCTCGTGAATTTTGATACAGAACAGATTGTAGTGGTCCCATGTAACCAACCTGTCGCAGGATTATGTGTTTTTTATGGAATAAAAAACGCCCTGTGGGGATGTTCTCCACAGGGCATGACATGTCAATCGATGGCTATTGCAAACGCAGCAAGACTTTCCCTTCCGACCATAGTTCTTCCAGCGCGTAATAATCACGCTGGTCGGGGGAGAAGAGGTGGACCACCACGCTGCCGAAGTCCACGATCTGCCAGCCGTCACGGGCCAGGCCTTCCTTTTTGCCTTTGCGGCGATGCTTCTCGCGTATCTCCTCGATGACGCCATCTGCAAGCGCGTTGAGCATGCGGTCGCTGGTGCCTGTGCATATGACGAAATAATCGGTAAAAGCCACTACGTCTTTGAGTTCCAACAAAACGATATCCTCGCCCTTTTTGTCTTCCAGGGCGTTGACGACTTCGCGGGCAAATTCAAGTGTGTTCAGGGTTCACCTCATGATGTAGATGGAGAAGATAGGGGCGCCGAAAATAGGCGGGTGTAGACCGAGCCTGTCGGTCGAAGGTCGCTTTTCATCAAATGGACTGCGCTTATGTCTGCACTGCCAAGAGGGCCAACCTGGATTGCTTCCAGCGCGGCGTGGACCCGTTGCAGGTCGGCTGGGGAGGCTGCCTGTTTGACGCGGCCAATCGTCAGATGCGGGGAGAAGAGTCGTTCTTCGGGTGGATAACCCAACCGTCGGGTGGCGGATTCCAGGCTGCGGGCCAAGGCGGAGAGCGCCTCAGGGGCACGGATCCCGACCCAGATCACGCGTGGACGCCTGGAATTGGGGAAGGCTCCCAATCCGCCGACCTGCATGGAGAACCCCGCCTGTTGACCCGCCTCGCGGGCCAGCATTTGGGTCAGGAACGGCAGATTGGCGGAGGGGACATCACCCAGGAATTTGAGGGTCAGGTGCAGATTTCCCGCAGGCACCCAGCGGACGAGACTCGAGTCGGCAGATTTTCGCAGGGCGGCGGTCTGTTGTTGGATCGCCTCCCGAATCGGGGCGGGGATTTCCAGCGCGATGAACGCGCGCAACAGGGTCATATTTGTGGAGCGTCGCTCCCTTGCAGAACCTGGTCCACGGCCTGAATCAGGTCGCGGTAACCAACGGGCTTGGTGAGATACATCGAGGCGCCCGCATCCAGGCCGATCTTGATGTCCATCGGCATGCTCTTGGCCGAGACCACGATGACGGGGATGGAGGCCAGGTTGGGCTGGCGGCGCATGTAGCGCAGCACTTCCAGCCCAGATATGTCGGGCATCATCACATCCAGGATGACCACGTCGGGCTTCTCATGCTCGATGGCGGGAATGGCAGGGCCGCTGCTGAAATATTTCAGCACACGGAACCCGCCCACTCGCATCATCTCCGCGAACAACTCGGCGGCGTCAGCCTCGTCCTCGACGATCATCACGGTCTTTTTGTCATCCATGTGAGCAAAAATAGCATAAGAATGGCGAATTTGCAAGGGCGAATGTAAGAAACCCATGAAAGCCTCCGTCCATGCTGTATCGAATTGGAGGTGCCATGACCGAGTTGGAAGAGTTTCGTAAAGAGAAGGATGAGTTCTTCGCGCATCATCCGCAAAGCCCGCTGACGCGCGAGCAGCGCAAGGAGTTCAACGGCCTCAACTATTTTCCCGAGGACGAGTCTCTGCGGCTGGAGGTGCAGGTGGAGGAATTCCCGCAGAAGGATTCCACTCAAATGCAGACCACCACGGGCGACGTGCAGGAGTATGTGCGCTATGGCCGATTCCGTTTCGAGGTGGATGGACAGACAGCGGAGTTGACCCTCTACCAGAGTCAGCATGGATTCTTCCTGCCCTTTGTGGATTCCCTGGCTGGCAGCGAGACCTACCCCGCAGGCCGCTACCTCGATCCCGATCCACTGCCTGGCAATCGCTTCCTCGTGGACTTCAACCTGGCCTACAACCCCTATTGTGCCTATAACGAAATGTGGTCCTGTCCAATCACTCCGTTCGAGAATCGGATCAAGGTCCCCATCCGCGCGGGAGAAAAAATCTTTCATCCCGACCATTAAACGAACAGGGCCTCCGTCTCGGAGACCCTGATTTTTTTAAGCGGGATCGTTCTTTTCGAGAATATCGAGCAGGGCTTCGTATTCCTCGCAGCAGTTGTGACACAATTCCATGTGCTGCTTGATCAACGGCATGAGGCGTTGTACATCCTCGCCGCGGAATTCGGCCTCGGCATACTGGTCCACCACAGCGTACACCTCGTCGCAGGTGCACTCCTTATCCTCGGTATGTTCGAGGGAGCGGATCAGGTTTTCGATCAGCTCATCGGGAAGTTGGTTGGTGTCGTTTTGTGGTTGGGTCATTTTTTTTGTTCCAGATTTTTTCTTGTTGATAATCTGCAACCTGGACGATTAATGTCAGTTTAATCTTACCTGCTCTCGAACGCAGAAAGGACTTCCTGTGCGTTCAAGTCTTCAGCAGCCAGTCGACGCTTGAGACGCAGACGCGCATCATGCAGGAGTTTGTAGAGAGCGTTGCGGTTGGTCTTCATGATGCGCGCAGCCTCCTCCATGGGCAGATCCTGCAAACCGAGCAAGACGAGGGCCTGCCGTTGTTTCTCGGTCAGCTCCTCGTCGAGAATGCGGCGGATGCGGGTCAGCATGTCGGCGCGTTCCGTTGAAGTTTCGGGACCGGCCTGGGGGTCGGCCATCAATCGCTCGGGGGCGGGATTCTCTTCGTTGTCCACCAATTCATCCAGGGAGGAATCTTGCCAGCGTTTGCGGCGAAGTTCCGTCAGCGCGATGCGGATGGCGATCTTGTGCACCCAGGTGGTGAACATCGAACGGCCCTCGAACGTGTCCAGTTGGTCGAGGACGCGCAGAAGGGTCTCCTGAGAGACTTCCTCCACCAGGGGCGTGAAAAGGGGATCGTCGGGCGAGAGCCAACGCGAGAGGGCGTAAGGCAGCCCCTTGCTGACGATGGCGTGCAGGTCATCCAGCGCCGCGTCGCGGACAGGGCCCGTTGTGCGCAGATCTTCCAGCCAGGATTCGTTGGTGCGTGCGTTCATGTGCGCGGAATTATACCCGATGGGATGAATGAAAAGAGACCGTCGCAGGGACGGTCTCTTGATCTGGTGGAAGAGGGGTTAGTCGTCCAGGAGACGACCCGTGCGAACCTTGAGCACGTCGGCGGCTTTGCGCAGGTTGCTCAGATAAATGTCGTTGTCATTGTAGGCTTCGAACTGTTCGTACACACCATTCCACAACTTTTCGGCTGTCGGCTCACTGCAACCACGCTTGCGCATTTCACCTACGAACTCGTCGTAGGACATGTTGACTCGTTTGGCGAGGGTTTGGATTCGGCTGGGCATATTCATCACTCCTGCTTGTTTTTATTGCGGGGAATTCAAATCGCTTTTTATTATACACAATAAATTTTGTTGGTCAAATCAGTATGGAAGCAGGATAATGGATAGCTTTATAAATCTATTTTGATACGGCGGGGTGCGCCTGCTTTTTTCTGGTCAGCCACAATGCGATCAGTAGGCCTGCCAGCCCGACCAGCGCGATATTGCCGAGCAAGTCACCTGCGGAAGGATAGACTGTGTCCACCGCGCCGAGCGGGACCTGGGTATTTTGAACGCCCGTGAAGCCTGAAGACGTGCCTTCAAATCGATCCACGCGGCTGATTTCACGGCCATAGGCATCCATCACCGACGAGACGCCTTCCCCCGTCTGACGAAAGATCGTCAGGCCATTTTCCACAGCGCGGAAGGAGGCCATGCCTGCGTGGATGTCTTTCACTTCCAGCCAGTCGTTCGAGGGGACGAAGAGCAGGTCCACATGCTGTTGCCCTGCCTGTTTGATGATGGTCGGAAAGTCGGCATCCCAGCAGATGACAGCGCTCAGTTTTCCGAAGGGGGTGTCCACGGTTTGCAGGATACCGTCGCCTTTGAGTGAACCTTCGAAGTCATTGCCGCCGTACTTGACGTGAGTTGACACGATTGCGCCGCTCGGGTCGATGATGTGGACCTTGTTCTCGACAGGCGATTTGCCCAGGTCGAAAACGGGCAGGACGATGTAGATGCCCTCGGCCTTGGCAAGCATCAATGCCTGGGCCGTCAACGCCTCCACCTGATCGGAATACCCAATCCCTGCGCCTTCCTGTAAAACGACGATGTCTGCGCCGTCCTGTGCCATCTTGCGGATTTGATCCAGTTCTTGCGTGTGGAGTTCATCTACGGCCTGGCGGAAGTTCGCTTCGTCCCCCGCCTGGAGCTGGCTCAACAACTCAGACAATTTTCCCGCTGGCAGGGAAAAGCCCGCCACCTGGGCGGTTTCCCTGGGCTGGAGCGGGAGCAGGGTCCGCCCAAAGCTGAGAGCGAGGACCAGGGTCAGTACCCCGGCAAAGGTCCAGGAGAGGCGGGTGGGTTTCGTCTCCCAAAAGTGATTGACCAGGCTGGCGGTCCAACTGACAACGAAGGTGAGACCCCATAATCCTGCGACGGCGACGATCTGCATGGCGGGGGAAAAACCGCGTTGGGTATATGCCGCCGCGCCGAACGTCCCGAACGGACTGCCGTTGGAGGAGAAGAAATCCATGGCGGTGGCAGCTACGGGGTAGACCAGCGTCAGCCAGGCGGGCGAACCGAAGCGGCGGAAGTACAAGCGGTCCACCACGTAGGGCAGCAGGCCGAGCGGAGTCATGAGCAGGAAGAAGCCCGCTTCGGCGGCGGGATGGATCTTGGACATGAAGGTTGCGCCGCTCCAGGAGATAATGGTTGGAATGGCCGAGGCAATCCAGAGCAGGAGGAAATCGCGCCCCGCCTTGTTGCTGTTGCGGAAGAAGCGGATGACGAAGATGGGCGTCAACCAGGCCGCGAGCGGAAGGTTCCATTTGCCGCCCATAAAAAGGCCGAGGACGAAGATCGGGATAAGCCAGAAATAATGCAGGGTCTTGTTCATGTGACTCTCCAAAGTGAAATATTTTGAATAGTTTATAGATTTTCGCCTGCTTCCACATCGTCCGTTCAGAGCCAACGCGGACATTGTCCGTTCGGACAATACGGCCCTGCGACGGGGTACAGTACAATTGGGGCAAATGCAAAACAAGAATCAGTTCGTCGGTTTTCCCTTCTACGTCTTTATTACCCTCCTGCTGGGGGTGATTGCGGCCATCAGCTTGCGGGACCTGTTGACTGCGGGCGCGACCGCGTATGCCATCCTGTGCGTCGTGTTGTTTGCGGTGCATATCGCCCTGTACTGGTTCAACATGAAGCAATTCCAGAGCGAGCACTGGTGGATGTTCTACTATGCGGCCCAGACCGTGTTGATCATTGCGCTAGTGAGCATCCCATACGGGACCCAGATTCGGTTGACCATCCTTGGGTCAGCGGTGATCTCGATCATCGGAGAATCGTTGGGGCTGTGGGGAAACACGCGGCGTGCTTTGATTCTGGGCCTGTATTATTTTGCGATCACCCTGATTGTCATGATGCGCACGGTGTCGCCAGGTGACCTGGGAATTGCCCTGTCCAACTTTCTGATCAACGGCGGATTCATCATGTTGTTCATGGTGGTGTTGAATCAACAAATGGCCGAGCGACAGAAGGCGGTGGATCTGGCCGAGTCGCTCGAAAGCGCGAACGCCAAACTGGCCGCCTCCGCCGCGAAGATCGAGTCGCTGACCCTGCAGAACGAACGTCAACGCATGGCGCGTGAATTGCACGATACGCTGGCCCAGGGCGTGGCGGGGCTGATCCTGCAACTGGAGGCAGTCAAGGCGCATCTTGCCGCTGAGCGGACCGAGCGCGCCCTGACCATCGTCGAGCAGGCCATC
The DNA here is from genome assembly GCA_937928015.1 of uncultured Anaerolineales bacterium. Classification (GTDB taxonomy): domain Bacteria; phylum Chloroflexota; class Anaerolineae; order Anaerolineales; family Villigracilaceae; genus JACPVF01. The sequence goes on from CALFXA010000055.1 coordinate 7,594, forward strand.
GTCCGCGCCCGAGGCACGCTGGCTGAATCCCGCGCGGCCATCGATGATCTGCGCGCTGTGCCCGCGAACCTGTCCGATGCGGTGCGCGAAAAGGCCGAACGTTTCACGCAGGCGACAGGTATTCCTTGCAGCACGGATATTTCAGTGCGAGAGCATGAACTTCCTCTCGAAGTTACAACCCACGCCTTGAGCATCCTCGGCGAGGCGCTGGCAAACGTCGCCCGCCATGCCCAGGCGACCAGGGCCGATGTCAGGTTTGTTGTGCAGGAGCGAACCCTGAAATTGGAAGTCCGTGACGATGGGAAAGGCTTCGATGTGAATCAGGAGGGGAGCGGCCGCTACGGCCTGTTGGGGATGCGGGAACGCGCCCGATTGGCGGGCGGGCAGATCACCATCGAGTCGAGTCCCAGCGGTGGGACGCGTGTCCACCTTCTGGTCGGGAGGGAGCCATGATCCGTGTGATGATCGTCGATGACCATCTCATCGTCCGCGAGGGATTGCGGCTGATTCTCGAAACGGCGGAGATGGTCGAGGTCGTGGGCGAAGCCGTCGATGGGGCGGACTGCCTGCGGCTTGTTCCCGAGGTGCGGCCCGAGGTCATTCTCATGGATTTGCAAATGCCACGCATGGACGGCATCACTGCCATCGGTCACCTGCGCCATGACCACCCCGAGATCGCCATCGTCATCCTGACCACCTATAACGAAGACGATCTGATGGTGCGCGGCCTGCAAGCGGGCGCGCGCGGATACCTGCTGAAGGATTCGAGCCGCGAGAATTTGCTGGATGCGATCCAGGCCGCCGCCAAAGGCGAGACTCTGCTCAAGCCTGAGATTCTGGCACGCGTGCTCTCCGTTTCGCGCTCGGACCCTAAGCCTGACCCTGTGCCCCAAACCGAGTCTCCGCTGACGGAGCGCGAATTGGAAGTGTTGAGCGCCGCCGCACGCGGAGAGCGCAGCAAGGAGATTGCCTACCGCCTCGGCATCACCGAGCGGACCGTCAAGGCGCATCTGCAAAGCATTTACCAAAAGTTCGGCGTGGATTCGCGCGCCGCCGCCGTGGCGATTGCCGCACAGAAGGGATGGTTGAAAGATTAAACGCCTTCCGTAACAACGGGCTGGCGGCCAGTCAATTTTGTAAGGGGAAACCAAATCGTAAACGGATATACTTTAATCAATCCACGTCCTTCAAAACGAAAGAATCCGCTCATGTTGAACATGATCAAGCAGTGGTTTGATCCGCCCATGTTCGAAGGCGATGGCGAGAAGACGAGGCAGGCCGCCTTGCTCACCGCCATTCTGACGGCTGTCTGGTTTTATAGCGTGGCTTTGATTCTCGTCGAGTTGTTCGGGGGAAATTTTCCCATCAGCTTAATTCTCTTGAATGCATTTGGTTCAGCCTTGCTGCCGTTATTGCGTAAATGGTTGCAGCGCGGAAATCCCCTCTTGGCAGGCAGCATACTGGAGATCATCGCGTTTGTTTGGATCACCCTGGCTGCCATAAATCTGGGCACCATTCGCACACCCACTACGGGAAACTACATCGTGATAGTGATTGTGGCAGGAGTGCTTTTTGGCTGGAAAGGCTTCCTGGCCTCTACTTTGGTGAGTTCGATGGCGGTATTGGGATTGATCACAGCAGAAAACGCGGGCTTGCTGCCCACGCCTGATTACACGGTCAATCTGACGCAATGGTTCACATATACAGGCCTGTTCGCTGTGACGGGCGGCCTGTCCCTGTATGCGATGCGTGTCATGCAACGGGCCCTGTCCCGCGCGGAAAGAGAGATTGCAAAGCGTGAACGAATCGAAGCGGAGCGCAAACGGGCTGAGGAGGCGCTCCAGGATGTAAATCAACAATTGCGCATTCACCTGGCGGAGATTGAGCAACTCCAGTTGGAATTGCGCGAACAGGTGCTGCGCGATCCGCTGACGGGGTTGTACAACCGTCGTTATCTGGATGAGGCTGTGGCGCGTGAGATCGCTCGTAGCGAACGCGAGGGCAGGCATTTGAGCGTCATCATTTCAGACATCGATTTTTTCAAGAAAGTCAACGACCTTTATGGGCATCAGGTCGGTGACCACTTCCTGGTTCAGATTGCCAGCCTGTTGAAAGCCTACGTGCGCGGCTACGATGTGGTTTGCCGCTATGGCGGCGAGGAGTTCCTGCTGGTGCTGCCTGGGGCGGATGCCGCTTCTGCCTGCAAACGGGCGGAGATCATCCGAGAGAAGTGCGCTGAGTTGTTCATTCAACACAATGGATTGAACCTGCAAGTGACCATGTCCTTTGGGGTGGCCACGTATCCGACTCATGGGGGCGTCGCTGAGGCGATAATCCTCAAAGCCGACCAGGCCCTGTATCATTCGAAGGCCGCAGGGCGGAATTGTGTGACCATCTGGGATGAGGGAATGGAGCAGGCGTCGGCCTAGATCCACTTCAGGATGCCAGCGAAGACGATCAATGCAAGGATGTCCACGGCAGCGACCGAACTGATAAACGCGATCTGCGTTTTCGGCTTCCAGTCATGGCAATAGAAGGCCGCCAGGAAAAAGGGGATATACACGGTGACGAATACGGGGAAGGCGCCCCACCACGGATAGACCCAGGCAAAGGTAGGTGTGCTGGCCAGGAAGATTTCCACGACGGAGAAGAAGGCTGCATTTCCGACCGCAAAAAGCAGGCGGTTGTTGACTCCCAAAATTTTCAGGCTGGGGTCCGCGGGCAAAAGCTTGCTCAAGGCCAGGCCTGCGATGGAAAACATGAAACTCAATTCGATGCCCACGCCAACCAACAGCAAAAATGCCGTGCCCGTCGGGACGGTCCACAGGGCGTGACCGCTGAAATGCTGGATCAACGCATTGAGAATCTCATAGAACCAGTGCACAGAATACAACGCCAGCCCCGCCGCGATGCCCTTCCAGTTCTTTTTGGCAGCTTCGTTCGTGTACACGTACACGACCAGCGCCAGCAGGGTGATGACGTACCACTGGAAATTATCCCCTTTGCGCAAAATGCTCAATGCCATTTGGGTGACTTCGGGATTATTCATGTTTTCCTCTTTTTGAAGTGGATTATCCGCCCGCAATCTTGACTTTGTATCCCATCTGCTTCAGAACCTCCGCGATTTTCTCGCGGTGCTCGCCCTGAATCTCAATGACACCGTCTTTGAAGGTCCCGCCCGTCCCACAGACTTGTTTCAACTGCTTGGCTAATGACTTGAGATCGTCTTCCGAAAGCACGAGACCCTTGACCAGCGTGACCGTTTTCCCGCCGCGGCCCTTCGACTCGCGGTGCAGATAGATGGTCTGTTGTTGTGGCGGCAGGGATCTGACGACCCTGGTTGGTCCCGCCGTGCGCTGGTCTCCGCGTTCGGATGACCAGACCGTGCGATTCTTGTCATTGGGCATGTGATTCTCTCGATGCAGATTTCCCTCAGTGTAGGGGAGAACCAGTCCGCTGTCAAGAAAGGTTAGTCAACTTCCACCAACGCCCTCAACCCCAACGCATACGACATCCATCCGAACCCGCTGATCTTCCCTTTGCACACCGCCGAGAGCAGCGACTTGTGACGGAATTCCTCGCGCGCGTAGACGTTCGAGAGATGTACCTCCACCACGGGGATGCCGATGGCCGCCACCGCGTCACGCAAGGCCACGGACGTGTGCGTATACGCCCCAGGATTGAAGACCACGCCAACGGCCCAAGCGCGCGCGTCGTGCAGTGCATCGATCAACACGCCCTCATGGTTCGACTGCCGACAAGTCACCTCGGCGCCCAAGGCCTTGCCCAACTCCACCAGCCGCGCGTTGATGTCTTCCATCGTCAGGCTGCCGTACACGCCAGGCTCGCGCGTGCCGAGTAGGTTCAGGTTGGGTCCATGCAACACCAGAATTTTCATAACGCCTCCTCCAGGTCCTTTACGCCTACGCCGACCCTCACTTCGCCGATGCGCACGGGCAGCGCAAAATGCACCACGCCCGCCGACTTCTTCTTGTCCACGCGCATGGCGCGGATGAGTTGAACGCGGTCCATTTCTGCGGGAATTTCGATGGGCAGCCCCAACGCCGACAAAGCGTCCGCGATCCGCTGGACTACGCCTGGGCCTGACACCGCTAAGCGTTCCGCCAGCCGCGCCTCAGCCACCGTGCCGATGGCGACGGCCTCGCCGTGTAACAGCTTGAACCCGCTGACCAGCTCCACCGCGTGCCCGATGGTGTGACCCAGATTCAGCGCCGCGCGCATGCCCTGCTCGTACGGGTCCTCTTCGATGACGCGCACCTTGACGGCCATTGCGCGCCGCACCACCTCGGCCAGCCGCGCGTGGACGGCGTCCCACCCCTGCGCGCACAGCTCGAACAATTCGGGGTCTGCGATGATGCCGTGCTTGACCACCTCCGCCAGCCCCGCGCGCAATTCCCGTTCGGGCAGCGTAGCCAGCACCTGCGGGTCCGCCAGCACCATGCGTGGAGAATGGAACGAGCCGACCAGGTTCTTGCCCTCGGGCAAATCGAAGCCCGTCTTGCCGCCCATCGACGCATCGACCATCGCCAGCAGGGTGGTGGGCACGGCCACCCAGTTGCAGCCGCGCATGAACGTGGCCGCCGCGAAGCCCGCCATGTCGCCGACCACGCCGCCGCCCAGTGCGATGACCGTGCTCTTGCGGTCCAGGCCCGCTTCGAGGAATCCGCGCCACAGGGCTGCCACCGTTTCCAGATTCTTGAACGCCTCGCCCGCGGGAATGACGATGGAACTTGTAAGGTAACCCTCCACGCGCAAGGAGTTCATCACCTGTTCGGCGTACAACGGCGCGATGTTCGTGTCGCTGACGACCAGCGTTGGTCCGCCCAGATTACGTGCCTTGAGTATCCCACCGATGGCATCCAGCGCACCTTCCTGCGCGAGGATGTCGTAGCCCGCGCCCATGCTGCGCGCGTGATACCGTCCCAGCAGACGTTGTATGTCCCAGGCCACATCCTCGGCGGTGGAGGAAGCGTCCACGCGTAGGGCGAACGAGTCGTAGTGCGCGCGTCGGCGTTCGAGCAGAGCCGACAATTTGCTTTCCAATTCACCTGCCAGCAGCGGACGTTGATTCGAGTCTTGTGCCAGCCGCGCCACCAGCGTGGAGAGGTCCGCGCTGAGCAGGATGACCTGCCCCGCTGATTCGGCCAACGTGCGATTCTCCGTCCGCAGCAAGGCGCCGCCGCCCAGCGCGATAATCGCCTCAGGGCCAGCGACCGCCGCTTTAAGGGAATCCGCTTCGAGGTCCCGAAATGCTGGCTCGCCGCCTTCGGCCATGATCGACGGGATATCCTGCCCCGCCACGTGTTCGATGTGCGCATCTAAGTCCAGGAAAGGCAGATCGAGGTTCTCAGCCAACAGCCTGCCGACTGTACTTTTGCCCGAACCCGATGGGCCGTAGAGGAAGATGTGGGTCATAAAATCCTTGGTAAGTGGTAATTTCACGGCCACCATACATGCGCCGTATTATCCATCTGCAGATCCTGCAAATTCGCCCGCCGCAATGTCTCGAAGCGCGGCTTCATCTCGGCCAACGAATCGCCGCCGAGCTTTTCGAGCAGGGCGTCGGCCAGCACAAAGGCCACCATCGCTTCGAGGATCGGCACGGCGCGCGGCACGGGGCAGAAGTCAGAGCGCTCGTAGGTGGTGGGGCCTTCCACGCCCGTGGCGAGATCGACGGTGCGCTGTGGGTTGAGCGTAGTGGCGATGGGCTTCATTGCGGCGCGGATGACCAGCGGCTGGCCGTTGGTCACGCCGCCTTCGGTGCCGCCCGCGTGATCGGAGGGACGCAGCAGGTTTCCGTCCGTGCCGAGGTGGATGGCGTCGTGCGCCTGCGTGCCAGGACGGCGCGCATTCTCGAAGGCATCGCCGATCTCCACACCCTTCATGGCCTGCACCGACAGCACTGCCTGCGCCAGGCGCGCCTCCAGGCGGCGGTCCCATTGCGTGTACGAGCCGAGGCCGATGGGCAAATTCAGCGCGACGATCTCAAGGATGCCGCCCAGCGTGTCCTTGCCGTGGATGATCTCTTCGATGCGTGCACGCATCTTCGCGGCGGCGATAGGATTGGGACAGCGCACGTCGCTGGCCTCGGCCTCCTCAAAGCGGACCTCGTAACTGGTCCCGCCAAAATCAGCTTCGACCTCGCCGATGGCTTTGACGTATCCGCCCACGCGGATGCCGAACTGCGCCAGCAGGTGCTTACAGACTGCGCCCGCCGCCACACGCATGGTTGTCTCGCGCGCGGACGAGCGCTCGAGCGTGGGACGCAGGTCGCGGTAGCCGTACTTGACCGCGCCCGTCAGATCGGCGTGACCAGGGCGTGGCGCCGTCAACGGCTCAACCGCCTTGCCCTTCCACTTGACGTGGTCATCGTTGACGACCAGCAGCGCGATGGGCGCGCCCGTGGTCTCGCCTGCCATCACGCCGCTCAGGATTTGAACGGTATCCTTTTCGATCTTCATCCGTCCACCCGAGCCATAACCCTTCTGGCGGCGCGCCAGTTCCAAGTCGATGATGGGCGGGTCGAGCGGCAAGCCCGCAGGGACGCCGTCCAGGATGACGGTCAGCGCGGGACCGTGGGATTCTCCAGCGGTGAGGAAACGTAGCATAAGGACTCCATGATTCTGTTGATGTCATTGCGAGGAGGGTTGAGACGCAATAGCGTCGAAATCCCGACGACCCTTGCACCGCCCGCAAGGGCAGGTGAGCAATCTCATTACTTAATGGATCTAAAAAAACAGGAGATTACTTCGCCGCTTCGCGGCTCGCAACGATATTGACTTTTTACTGTACTGCTTTAAATAATACTTCTCTCGGCGGTTTCCGTCCCGTCCAAATCTCGAATGCCAGCGCCGCCTGCTCGATGAGCATCCCCAATCCCGTTCGAGCGGGCAATCCCGCCGCGCGCGCATCGCGGACAAGTTTGGTTTCACGTGGATTGTAGACCAGATCATACACGGCCGCATCCTTGGGGAAGGGAAGATGATCGGGCCAGGGTGAAGTGTCGACGTTGGGCGTCATGCCGAGGGGGGTGGTGTTGATTAAAAGGTTGAAAGTCGGAAGGTCGGAAAATGGGAATTGGCAGATCGGCAAATGATAATTGGACGCGAGTGTTTGTGCTTGTTCGGGGCGGCGGGCGGAAAGGGTCACGTCCCAGCCAGCGTGGACGAGGGCATAGACCACCGCGCGGGCCGATCCGCCTGCGCCCAGGACCAATGCCTTCGAGATCTGGGGGATATTAAGACCCCCGAGGTCTTTGAGAAATCCAGGCGCATCAGTGTTGTCGCCTACCAGCTTTCCATCGCGCATCGAGATCGTGTTGACGGCGCCGATGGCCTGTGCAGTGGGTGTCAACTCGTCTAGCAAGGGGATGACGTTCTGCTTGTGCGGGATGGTCACGTTCAGGCCGTGGATCTCGCCGTTACGCACGCGGATGAGGATATCTTTCAGACCTTGCATGTCGTCGGGCGCGATGGGGAAGAGCGAGTACTTGCCTTGCAGGCCGCAGGCCGTCAGCGCTGCGTTATGGATTTTAGGCGAGAGACTGTGTCCCAGTGGATAGCCGATCAGGCCGAGGTGCATCATCGCAAGGTCTCCAGGACGTCGAAGTAGTTAGGAAAGGTCTTGGAGACGCAGCCAGGGTTTTCGATGGTGACACCGTCCATGCGGAGGCCGATCAACGCAAAAGACATCGCCATGCGGTGATCATTATAGGTGTGGATGGTAGCAGGTTGGAAGGTATCACAGGGATGGATGGTCATGCCGTCGTCATGTTCCTCGACTTGCACGCCGAGGCGCTTTAGCTCGGTGCAGACGGCGGACACGCGGTCGGTCTCCTTGACGCGAGCCGAGGCGATGCCGCGGATGCGCGTGGGCGTGGATGCGAAGGGCGCGATCACTGCCAGCGTCTGGGCGGTATCGGGGATGTCACGCATGTCCACATCCAGGCCGACGAGGTGCGAGTGACGGGTGACGAGGATGGCGTTTTCCTCTTCGGTGACCATGCAGCCCATGCGTTGCAGCACATCCAGGAAGGCGATGTCGCCCTGCTTCGAGCGGCGCGAGATGTTCTCCACGCGGACGGTCCCACCGAGGATGGCGGGCGCGGCAAAGAAATACGAAGCGGCCGAGGCGTCGGATTCGATGGCGTAGGTGGAAAGTGGCGAGTAGCAAGTGGGATGGATGATGAAACGGGAGTAACCGTCACGTTCGATCTGCACACCGAAGTCGGACATGATGGCCAGGCTCATGTCGACATAGGGTTTGGAGTTGAGATCGGTGCTGAGTTCGATCTCGATGGGCGCTTGCGCGTAGGGTGCGACCATCAATAATGCAGATAAAAATTGCGAGGAGATGTTGCCCGCGATTTGTGTTTTGCCGCCTGGCAGGCCGTGGGCGAGGATTTTTAGCGGAACCGTGGACGGCTGACCGTGGACGGTGGCGCCGAGTTGCGTGAGTGATTGAACGAGGTCGCCGATGGGGCGTTCGCGCATGCGGGCGTCGCCGTCGAGGAGGAATTCGCCGTCACCCAATGTGAGGAAAGCCGAGAGGAAGCGCGCCGCTGTGCCCGCGTTGCCGATGAACAGTTCTGCGCTGCGAGCGGGGATTCTTCCGCCCAGACCTGCGACCGTCATCTCATGGTTGGTCTCGTCGAGAACCACGTCGAAGCCAAGAGTTTGCAGAGCCTGGGCAAAGTAACGCGAGTCGTCGCTGAAGAGCGCGTTCATCAGGCGCGTGGTGCCGTTTGCCAGGGCGGCAATCAACAGTGCGCGGTTGGTCAGCGACTTGGAGCCAGGCATGCGGACGGTGGCGTTGATCGGATGGGAGATGGGTGTGATTTGCATGACAAGATCGGTTTTCAGTGAACAGTGGTCAGTTCGTGGTAGGCGGCGCGTGATAGGTCGAGGGTGGCTTCGAGGCTGGTGAAGTCGCTTGACGAAAGTTGCATCTCCAGCGTGTCAAGCTGCGATTGCAGGCGATGGATGGCGGTCAGGATGTTCTCGCGGTTGGTTTGCATGACACCCATCATCATACTCGACGGGGTGCCCGCCAGTCGGCTCGTGGAGCGGAAGCCTGGTCCGACCAGTGGCGCACATTCTTCGGGGGTGGCCAGTGCCAGCGCGGACGAGAGCAGGAACGGCAGATGACTGGTGGCCGCCAGAATGCGGTCGTGCTCGGCGGCGTCGAGGGTGATGGCCTTCGCGCCGATAGCGGCGATGACCTGCTGCGCGGCGCTCAGCGCGCGGGATGTGGTGCGTGCCATCGGCGTGAGGATGAAGGGCGCGCCGTAGTAGAGCGTGCGCTCCGCGTTGGCCAGGGTCAGCTTTTCCTTGCCGCAGATAGGATGCCCGCCAAGTGAGTCGAAGCGCTTGGGCAGCCTGTCCATTTGCTCGACGATGGCTTGCTTGGTCGAGCCGAGGTCGAGCACGATGCACGAGTTGGACGTGTACTCGGGTAGTTTCTGCAACAACGCAAGAATCACAGGCACGGGCGCAGCCAGGATCACGAGGTCAGCCTGCGGGAGCAGATTGGCGGGGTCGCTTTCAGCCTGGTCAACGATGTTTTGACGGAGGGCAAGCGACAGGGCGGCAAGGTCGGGGTCGATTCCCAATAGGGCGGCGCATGCTCCTTTCAATGCCAGCGCCAGCGAGCCGCCCATCAGGCCCAATCCCACGATGGCGACCTTCGCATCCTTCAGGCGAAAGCCATCCTCGCTCATGCCGCCTCATGCGCCGACGCGACCGCCAGCCGACGATCCACCGCCTCGGCCACGGCCTTGACCTGTTTGACCAATTTGGCGAAGGTCTCAGGCGTGAGCGATTGCTTTCCGTCTGAGAGAGCGTGCGCGGGATCCTGATGCACTTCGATAATCAGGCCATCCGCCCCCGCGGCGATGGCGCCCTTGGCGACAGACGAGACGAAAGCCGCGTGGCCCGTTGAGTGACTGGGGTCGAGGACGACGGGCAGATGCGTGAGCGACTTGAGCACGGGGATGGCGTTGATGTCGGTGGTGTTGCGCGTGGCGGTTTCAAAGGTGCGGATGCCGCGTTCGCACAGCATGACCTTTTTATTGCCGCCTGAGAGGATGTATTCCGCCGCCATGAGCAGTTCTTCAATCGTGGCAGACAATCCGCGCTTGAGCAACACGGGTGTACGCGTCTCGCCGATGGCGCGTAGCAGATTGAAATTCTGCATGTTGCGCGCGCCGACCTGCATCACATCGACGTACTGAGTCATGACCTCGATCTGCGAGATGGCCATGATCTCGGCCACCACGGGCAGGCCTGTCTTCTTGCGGGCTTCGGCTAGATATTCGAGTCCTTCCTCGCCCAGACCCTGGAAGGCATACGGCGACGAACGTGGCTTGAAGGCCCCGCCGCGCAGGGCGTTGGCGCCCGCCTCTTTGACGGCCTGCGCAATTTCGAGGAGTTGCGAACGGCCCTCGACCGAGCAGGGTCCCGCTATCACGGCGATCTCTTCGCCCCCCACGCTGAATCCGTCAATTGGGAAGACCGAGGCCTCGGGGTGGAACTGGCGCGAGGCCAGCTTGTATGGCTGCGAGATGCGCTGCACGAGCATGACGCCTGGCAGGGTCTCGAAGGCGCTGGTGGGTACGCTATGGCTTTCGCCCACCGCGCCGATGACGGTCTGTTCCGCGCCTTCGATGACGTGCGCCGAGAGGTGATTCTCCTCGATATGCGAGATGACGTGTGCGACCTGTTCCTTCGTCGCGCCTGGATGCATGATAATCATCATAGTGAAAGAGTCCTTTTCTATTTTCGCGCTGAGTGAATGGTCCGCGTTGAGCGGAGCGCAGCGAAGTCGAAGCGCATGTGTAATTGATGAATTTTTTTAAAACTCGTCCTTCGACTACGCTCGGGACGGGGGATTACGCCCAACCCTGAGGTGTGTATGAGCCGTGTGCCGAAGCCAGCCTGCGATCCATGATCTGGGCGATCTGCCCAAGTTGTTTGACCATCGCAGCGAACTTCTCGGGTTTGAGCGACTGACGTCCGTCGGAGACGGCGTGAGCAGGGTCGGGGTGGACCTCCACAATGATGCCGTCGGCGCCAGCGGCCACGGCGGCGCGGGCCACGGCGGCCACATAGTCATAATGTCCCGTGGAATGGCTGGGGTCAAGGATGATGGGCAGGTGGGTGAGTCCCTTGAGGACAGGGATGGCGTTGATGTCTGTGGTGTTGCGGGTGGCAGTCTCGAAGGTGCGGATGCCGCGCTCGCACAACATGACCTGTTTGTTTCCCCCCGCCAGAATGTATTCGGCAGACATGAGCAATTCTTCGATGGTGGCGGAGAGTCCGCGTTTGAGTAGGACGGGCGTGCGCGTCTCGCCGACGGCGCGCAGCAGGTTGAAGTTCTGCATGTTGCGTGCGCCGATCTGCAACACGTCCACATACTTGACCATCAGGTCGAGCTGCACCTGTGACATGATCTCGACCACGATGGGCAGTCCCGTCGCTTCGCGCGCCTCGGCCAGCAATTCCAGCCCTTCCTCGCCCAGACCCTGGAAGGCGTAGGGCGACGTGCGCGGTTTGAAGACGCCGCCGCGTAGCGCGCTGGCTCCCGCTTCTTTGACGGCCTGCGCCGTTTCGAGGATTTGCGAGCGACTCTCGACCGAGCAGGGGCCCGCGATGACGGCAATCTCATCCCCGCCGACGGTGAATCCGTCTATGGAAAAGATCGAGTTTTCGGGATGAAATTGACGCGAGGCAAGCTTGTAGGGCTGGGTGATGCGCTGGACGGTCTCGACCCCGTCCATGACCTCGAACTGGTCGGTGGGGATGCTGTGGGTCTCGCCGATGGCGCCGATGATGGTGGCTTCGATGCCTTGCGAGAGGTGGGCGGCCAGTCCCAGTGATTTGATCTTGTCGACCACCTGCTCGACTTCCTGCGGGGTGGCGCTGACTTTCATAATAATCATCATGGTGATTTCTCCTTGACCTGTGGTTTTATGCGCGGGCGGCCAGGTCGGGCCGCAATTTGACGGCGTCGCGCAAATAGACGTGTTGGATGGCGGACTGCGGTAGTTCGGTGTTCCAGTGGATCAGCACACGGATGCACAATGGCATGCTGTCGGGTACGGGGATTTCACGGGCGCATAACATCGGGACGAGGCCCCAGCCGATTTGACGGGCGGCCAGCGCGGGGTGGGTCGCGGCGATGTCGTCAGTGACCGTGAAGACTGCTGAGACGATGTCCTCTATCCGCAGCGCGGGGTTGGCCTCCAGGATGGATGTCAGTAATTCCTGAGTGGCTGAGTGAATCTGTTCCTTGTCGTCTGCGGTGACGGTGATCGCGCCGCGGATGCCGCGAGTGGTCATGGTGCCTCCTGATGGAGAAAATGAAAAGAGCGAGCCGATTGGCTCGCTCTTGTTTCCTGGGTATGCGTGTTCTGCCTACCGCTTAAGCGCCACCAACGGCAACCGAGTTTTGGAAGCCGTAAAAGTACCACGCAAAATAATAGCGGTGCGACAGGTTCATATTGGGCGCTATTCTACGCATCAAGAGGGAATGTGTCAAGAAGCAAAATTATGATGTCATTGCGAACCCAAACGGAGCGAGGGCGAAGCAATCTCATCGTTATCAGGAGCGCCCTTAAAACTTGAGATTGCTCACCTGCCCTTGCGGGCGGTGCAAGGGTCGTTGCCCTTTCAGGGCTTCTCGCAATGACGTTAAATTCTATACCTTTGATAACATCCAAGCACGCGCAGCATGACGGCGTACTCGCCGAGGTGGTCGAGCGCACGCTGGGATGCATCCTCACTGACCGCGCCGATGAAGTCCACGTAGAAGAGATACTCCCAGGGCTTGCCCGCCAGTGGACGGGATTCGATCTTGGTCAGGTCGATGTCGCGCAGGGCGAAGACGCTCAACGCTTTGAAGAGTGCGCCTGGCTGGTTCTTGAGCGTGAACACAATGGAGGTCTTGGCCTCACCTTCGGGTTGTTTGTCCGCGCGTGAGATGGCCAGAAAGCGCGTGTAATTTTCCTGATCGTCCTCGATGCCTTCTTCGAGGATTCTCATGCCATACAGTTGCGCCGCGCGCTTCGACGCGATGGCCGCGGTGGTGCGCTCTCCGCTGGCCTTGAGCATCTTGACGCTGCCCGCCGTGTCGTAGACGGGTTCAGTCTTCACGCCCAGATTCCGCAGATAGCCTGCGCATTGTCCCAGCGCCTGCGGATGGCTGATAACGCGCTGGATGTCTTTCTTTTCAACATCTTCGAATGCGATCAGGCAATGCCGCACACGCAGAAAATACTCGCCGACGATGTGCAGATCATGACGCAGCAATAGATCGTAGTTTTGGTGGATGCTGCCTGCCAGCGAATTCTCGATGGGGATCAGACCCATGTCACAGGCGCCCGAGGCCACGGCGGTAAACACATCGTCAAAGGTTTCGCAGGGGAGAGTCTCGACCTCGCCGAAGTAATTGAAGGTGGCCTGCTCGCTGTACGCGCCTGGCTCACCCTGGAATGCGACTTTCATCGAACCTCCTGCTTTTCTGCCCATTCGATGATTTTTCTCAACCCCGCTTCGACATCCGCATCGGAAGCGGCAATCGTCATGCGGACGAAGCCCTCGCCTTGGTCGCCAAAGGCGGAGCCCGGGACGAGGCCCACGCCCGCTTCGTCGAGCAGATGCTCGCAGATTTCGACCGAACTCATGCCCAGCGGGCGGAAGTCGAGGAAGAAGTAGAAGGCGCCCTTCGACGGCTGGACCAGCACTTTCTCGCTTTCGTATTCGGCGGCGATGTGGATGACCAGGTCGCGGCGGCGGGCGTAGGCGGAGCGCATGTCTGCGGCGGACTGCTGCATACCCGCGTCGGTCAAGGCGAAGGCGGCTGCTTTTTGCACGAAGGGTGCCACGCAGGTGATCGAGTTCTGGCCGGCCTTGAGCGCATTCTCGATGACGCTGGACGGCGCAGCCAGATAGCCGACGCGCCAGCCCGTCATGGCGTAGGTCTTGGACAGGCTGTGGACCAGCAGCGTGCGTTCCTTCGCGCCAGGCAGGGCGCCCGCACTGGTGGGCTTTTCTTCGTAGTACAGATTCTCGTAGACTTCATCACTGACCACCCACAGATTGTGCGCAGCGGCAAACTCTTGTAGTTTCGCCAGATACTCACGTGCGGGATACATACCCGTCGGGTTGGACGGATAGTTCAGCACGATCACGCGTGTCTTCGCGGTCAGCGCCTTTTCCCAGGACTCGAAGTGCGGGATGAATCCGTTCTCGGCGGGCGCGGGCACGCGCACCACATCCGCACGCAGCATGGACGCCATATTGGCGTGTGTGGCCCAGGTCGGGTCGGGGATCAAGACTTCATCGCCAGGGTTGAGGATGGACTGCATGGCCAGATAATAGGCGTGGATTCCGCCATGCGTGACCAGGATCTCGGAGGCGGGATCATAGCTCAGGCCGTTGTCGCGAGCCAGTTTGACGGCAGCGGCCGTCCGCAGTTCGAGCGAGCCGCGGCTGGGGCCGTAATGCGTCAGCCCGCTGATCAGGGCGGCGTTGGCGGCATCCAGCACGGACTGAGGCGTGGCAAAGTCAGGATCGCCGACTTGAAGTTGGATCACTTGTCGGCCCGAAGCTTTGACGGCCAGAATGCGGTCGTTCATCGCGACCGTGGCGGATTGTCGAATCTTATCGAATTGAGTATTAAGTTCCATGTCTTGTCCAGCGATTAAATTTCCGCATTATACTCCCAAGCTTTAAAAACAAAGACCGCCAATGACGGCGGTCTTGTGGGCGCGGAGGGACTCGAACCCCCGACTTCTACTGTGTGATAGTAGCGCTCTAACCAACTGAGCTACGCACCCAAATCGAGCGAGCGGTATTATAGCCGAGACGCGAATCTTTGGCAAGTGATTTGGCCGAACTATTTTTCCACGGGCAATAGATAACCGCCATCGACATGGATGATCTGGCCGACGATCATGGCAGAGGCGGGGGAACACAGGAAGGCCACCACGCCCGCTACGTCTTCCAGCGAGACCAATCGCCCCGCAGGAACCTTATCGATGAAAGCCTGCAAGATGTTCTCGCGGCCGCCCATCGAGGCAAAATGATGCAGTGCCTCGGTCTCGACCACGCCAGGCGATACGGCGTTGACGTGAATATTCTTTGGGGCAAGTTCCACACCCAGGTAGCGGGTGATGGATTCGAGCGCGGCCTTGCTCGCGCCGACTACCACGTAATCGGGCAGCACCCACGTGGACCCCGCACTGCTCACGCTGACGATGTGTCCGCCACCACGCTTCTCCATCAGCGGGACAGCGCGTTGTGCGGCGAACAATAATGAGCGTGCGTTGATATTCATGGTCCAATCCCAACCTTTGGGCTTTTGCTCCATGGCAGGACGGTTGTAGCCCGAGGCTGCGTTGTGGACGAAAATGTCCAGCCCACCAAACTGGCTCTCGACCTCGTCGAACATGCGGTGGAGCTCATCCAGGTCGCCTACGTCCGCCTTGATGAGCAGGGCGCGGCGGCCCAAGGCCTCGACCTCGCGGACGGTCTCTTCGGCGGGCGCGCGGTTGCGGAAGAAATTTATCGCCACATTCGCGCCGCGTTGGGCGAAGTGTAACGCAATCGCACGGCCAATGCCGCGACCCGATCCTGTGATCAGCGCAAGTTTGTTTTGGAAGTCCATAATATCCTCTGTAGGGGCGAGCGGCCGCTCGCCCCTACGTATTAATCAAAATAAATATTCAGATCCGAACAATCGAAGCGATTTCCGCAATTGGGGCAGGTGACCTTGCAATTCTTCTCGACCATTTCTGTGCCGCAACGATCGCAGAGGAAAATACGTTTCTTCTGGTCAGTTTGAGAGTGTGATGAAGATGGGGAATCCGATTGAGCTTTATCTTCCGACATATTCATCTAATTCGCTAAGAACCAAACCGTTGGGAAGGCATAGCAGATCCAACGTATCCTGCTCCTCGATTTTGTGATAAAGCTTTCCTGGAAGGGCCACCTTTTGATGCCCCTTCCACTTTTCCACATCAAAGACCTCGCCATTCGAAGTAAGAGTCAATGCCTTTAGAACAACGATTTCGGTCCAGTACTGGTCATTTCGTTGATAGCTTCTTTCGGTTTTGAGGTAGACCCTTGCTTTGAGCACCAGCCGATTGGGCGTTCGTTTTTGGGCGAAATACCACAATCCAAAGCCAAGGCAGCCTACAAGGAAACCTATGATGAGAAAAAGATTTCTTGCTTGTGGTGATTGTATTCTGTATCCTATGAAGAATATAGAAAACATATAGAATAAAATGGGACCGCTACCATAATTACTTCTTCTTTTCATTTCCTTTTGACTTACTGCATGGACTCTTTTCCAATTTATCGACTTCCATTCTCCCTCAAGCGGGTCTTCTTGCTGAATGGGAATCTGTGGGGTTTCGCCCGTGCGCTTGAGCAAAATTTCCCTTACTACTTCAAAGGCTACATCTGTCCACTCCTCTCTATCATTCTGTTCGAGGATGGTTTGAAGCTCTTCCGTGGTTTTTAGTTCCATGTTGCTGGCGATCTGGTCGCGGATGGCATCTGAAATTTTCATATCTTATCCCTCGATGGAAATGTCAGGACGTTGGAGTCGCTTCTCGAAACGGAATCACTCATGGGTCCAGTGGATAGGGCGGAAGAGAACACGGTTGAAAGCGGAGAGTCGCTCGGGTCCCAGTCGTTCTACTTCGGCGAAGACGGTTTCCGCATCACGTTTGAGCTGACCGACGTCCACGCCTCGGCAGGAATCTGGATATGCGCGTAACCATTTTAGGGCGCGCCCATAGACTTTGACGGCACCCACGTAATTATCCCGCGTGAGATGAAAATAAGCCACCGCGATTTGCAGGATGCCCTGATATAGACTGCGGATGGGGCCAGGTTCGTTGCGCCAGGCGGTTTCGAGTTCCTCATGGGCCTCGAAGAATTCGCCCTGGTTGAAGAGGCGGATGCCTTCGATGGCGGCGGGGTGCAGGGGGCCTTCGCAATCGGTCATGCGCGCAGTATATCACGCGGGTGGTAAAATGCTTTCGATGCGTACCTTTCTGAAATCCAGGGTGTGGATCATGATGCTGGCCGTTGTGGGCATGTTGGCGCTGGTGGCGCTGGCGGGCGGTCTGCGGGACGTGTCCTTTCATGGCGGCGAGGCATTGGGGGTGCAGGAGGTGCAGGTCACGGGCCAGCCTGTGGCGCAATTCATCAACAGCCTCGAAGGGATGCCGTTGTGGAAGGCCCTGCTGATTTGGGCGATCCTGCTCCTGATCTTTGTGCTGTTGAGCCTGTTACTTTCGCCTGGGCTGCGCCGTCAGATGGTGATTATCTTTCTGCGGCTGTCGGCCGTGGGTTTCCTTTTGTTTTTGTTGTTCCGCTACTTCCGCGATGCCTTTTCCAATTTGCCGATCCCCGATCCCGCGGCCTCTGCCAAACAGGGTCCGCAGGGCGAAGATCGGAAGAGCGTCGTGTAGGGAAAGAGTGTAGATCTCGGTGGTCGCC
>CALFXA010000056.1 GCA_937928015.1 uncultured Anaerolineales bacterium
GCAACTGGCTAAATTCCTGCTGGATGCAGGCCACACTGTGCGCGTGATCGATGAGCGGCCAGGCATCCTGGAAAAACTGGTCCAGGAATTGCCCGAGGGCATCATCATCGATGGCGACGGCTCCTCCCCCACCGTGCTCGAACGGGCCGAGATTCACAAGGCGCAGGTCCTCGCCGCCGTGACGGGTTCGGACGAGACCAACCTGGTCATCACCTCGCTGGGCAAATTCGAGTTCAATGTGCCACGCGTCATCGCCCGCATCAACAACTCGAAGAACGCCTGGCTCTTCACCCCCGAGATGGGCGTGGACGTCTCGCTTAATCAGGCCGAGATTCTGGCGCGCCTGAGCGCCGAGGAAATGTCGCTGGGCGACATGATGACCATGCTCAAGATCCGCCGTGGCCAATTTTCTATCGTCGAGGAAAAGATCTTCCCTGGCGCCAAAGCCGAGGGAATGGCCATCAAAGACCTGAGCCTGCCCGATAATTGCACCATCTCGGGCATCCTGCGCGACGGCAAGATGATTCTGCCGCGCGGCGCGACCGTGCTCGAAGCGGGCGACGAGGTCCTCGCGATGGTGGACGACAACGCCCGTCAAGTGCTGGCCCGTCTGCTGGGCCGTCCCGACGGAAGTTAAATTTTCCCAAACCAAAACGGGATGCACCTGTCGGCGCATCCCGTTTTTTTGATTCAATCACAAATCTACTTCAAGTCATCCAGGATGCGTTGCGCCGCTTGTCGGCCCGAGACCATGGCCGTAGGCAGCCCCGTGCCTGGGCGAGTGCTGGCCCCCGTGAAATACAAATTACGGTACCGCGCATGCTGCAGGTCGGGGCGGAAATAACCCAACTGCAACAGGTTGTGACACAGTCCGTGCGTGGAGCCTCGCGCCAGGTTATAGCGCTTACGCCATGACAACGGCGTGAAGTTGATCTCGAACTTGATGTGCGACTCGAGGTCCCTGATGCCCAACGCCGACAGACGCCTGAACACCTGCGCCCGCGCCTGGTCCCGCAACTGAGCCCAATCCTGCTCCCCATGCTTGTCCATGTGCCCGACAGGCACGATGCCGATGAGGGTGTCCTGTCCCTCGGGCGCCATCGACGGGTCGAGCCGCGCGGGGGCGTGGACGTACAGGCTGGGGTTGGCAGGCAGGCTCAAGTCACGAATGATGCTGTCGAAGTTCTCGCGATAATCGCTGGCAAGGAACAGTGTGTGCGGAGCCAACTCCTCGTAGGGCTTGTCCACACCCCAGAAGAAACTGATGACCGAACACGAATATCGCTTGGATTCCAGCTTCTTCGCCTCGCCATCCTGAGGCAACAGATTTTGATACACATACGGCAGGTCCGCATTGGCGAGGACGGCGTCTGCTTCGATGAGTTGACCGTTCACCACCACCCCGCGCGTGACTCCGCCGCTGACGTCGATGCGCTCGACGGTTGTCTCGAAGACGAATTCCACGCCCGCTTCCCGCGCCAGCCTGGTCAGCGCCCCGACGATCCGATACATCCCGCCGCGCGGATACCAGACGCCGTGCGCCAGTTCGGTGTACGGCATCATCGAAAACGTGGCAGGCGCCTCGAACGGACTCAACCCCATGTACACATCCTGAAACGTGAACGCCGACTTGAGGCGCGGGTCATCGAAGTAGCGCGCCATGTGAGCGTAATGCTTCACCAACGGCTTTACTTGCTGTACCAGCGGCAGGTTGCTAAGTTTGAAGAAGTCTGTCGCCTTGCGGAAATCGGGCCGCACCAGATTCTCGATGCCGAGATGATAGTGACGATGACCCTCGTCCATGTAACGCAAAAGCCCCTGGAAGCTGCCGTGCTCAAAGCGTTCGAGCTGCTCCTGCATCGACTTCATGTCCGAAGTCAGCGCCAGTTGGGTACCGTCGTCGAAGACTAGATGATAGGTCGGATCGACGCGCTGCAGGTCGAGCACTTCGTGCATCGACGCGCCCAACGCGGCGAACTCTGCTTCGTACAATAACGGCATCACCAGCAGCGTAGGGCCCGTGTCGAAATGGTGCCCGTCGCGGCTGATGCGGTCGCAACGTCCGCCAGGGTGGGCGTTCTTTTCCAGCACGGTCACTTGCAGTCCGCGCTTTGCCAGATGCGTGGCGGCGGTCAGCCCACCGATGCCAGCGCCGATCACGATCACTTTTTGGGGTTTCATCTCTTCTCGATCCGAATAGGTTGGGGAGCCATTTTTTGTGGCAGAACGGACAGCGTGAACACAGCCCGCAACGCAGACCAGGCCATCCACAGGCCCGCCTGCCAACTCTTGCGTTCGGGATATTCCGAACGCAGGCAGTAATGATCCTTCTCGATGGCGCGCAGCATCCATTCGAAGCGTGCCGTGTACGCATAACCTGCCAGGCGGCAGCGCCAATTACGGACCTGCGCCGTGCACTCACGCGCCAGCGTGAAATAGGCGCGGGCCAGTTGCACCCGTCCACAAACCCACTCGCGGTAAGCCTGACTCTTCACATCCTGCGGCGTGACGCCCCGCGCGTTGAGATATTCGCTGGAGACGTTGTAATATCCGCTCCCCACATCCTCCAACGCATCGCGCAGCATGTGGACGATATGCGCGGCGGTCACCGCCATGTAACGCGCCTCGTGTTTCGGAGAGGGGTCATCATGACCGATGAAATAATACAAAGCCTCCGTGACCGCCACCGCCAGCTTGCGCGAATAATCCGACAGTTCCGCCTGTGAGATGGCCCGCCCGCGGCGGCCCGCGTCGAAGACCATCACCGCCATCATGTTGCGCAGATAAAGCTGCAAGCCGCTATTCGGCTCCGCATCCGCACGCACCAGGTCGACCAGCATCTGCTCCTCGACGGTCACGTTCGCAGGCGACTCACCCCGATAGCAGGACTCCAACAAAGCCTGTTGCCGCTCCACGAATGCCAGCTTCTCGGACCTCTGGCCTGACTCTGCATCGATGACATCGTCCACCCAGCGGAAGTAGCCATACGCGCGATAGGCATCGGCGGCCCGTCCACGGTCAGCGAGCAGGCGAATGGTGTAATATGTCTGCTGGCTGGCTGATTTTGTAATGGCCGCCGCCAGTTGTCCGCTTGAGATCGCTCTCGGTCCCATGTGTCCTCGTTCCTGTCATACATTGTGCCATTTTGCACATTCTGTGTTATATACGGCAACACTTCCATGAGGTTTCATGGGAAATAGATCCAACTAAAAACGGGATGGCCTGTTGGCGCATCCCGTTTTTTGGACTCATTTCATCGGCTCGCGGAAATCGTAAATCCCATCACGGACCTCCCAGCGGCTCCCGCACCCGGGGCAAGTCAGGCCGCCTGGGCTTTCCTCCAGTACCGAACTGCCGCATTGCGGACACTTGAAGAATCCGCCCGCCGAAGCCGTCCCGCCCTGCCTGACGGCCCGCACGAACACCGACGGCGTCCACTGCCACCAGGCGCCCGTCCACTGGAAGAGCGAATCGAAGAAGACCAAAATTCCAGTCGGGACGAGGCGTTTCAGCAATCCCATGCGGAAGTGCGAAAGCGTCAGCGTGCGCTCGATGCGGAAGCCCAACCCCGTCAGCCACTGGCGGACTGCCTTCGGGTGGAAGTCGAAATTCAACTCCACGAACTCGACGGGCTCCAACGTGAACGGACTCCACTTCTGCCGTCCCAGCCAGTAACGCAGCATCGCCTTCAGATTCAGCTTGTTGGCAAATTCGAGGATGAACACGCCGTTCGGCCCCATCACGTCCCGCACCTGGGTCAGCGCCTTGGGGGCATCCGCCATGTGATGCAGCACGCGGATCATGGTAGCGCCGTCGAACAAACCGTCCACGAAGGGCAGGCGGTACACGTCCGCCGCCACGTAGATGTATTTCTCTGAAAGGCCGAGACGCTGCTGGGCCTGTTCGAGTTGCGTGCGTGAATAATCCAGCACCACGATGCGCTCGTAGCCCGCATAGCGCGGTGTGTTGCGTCCAGCGCCCGCGCCAAGTTCGAGCATGAGTTTTCCGCCCGCGGGAAGCAGGCGCTTCAAGGCGATGGCCTCGGTGCGGTCTTCATACTGACGTCCGCCCTGATCCCAGAAGGAGGTCTGGTAATCGGAGCCTTCGTAATTACAAACAGGAGGATGAGTCATGAGTTGGGAATCAAAAGGTGGGGAAATAAATCCAAGTGGCCCGAGGGATGCTCAGACCACTTGGATCGATTGCGCGAGGGAATTACTTTCCGTTGAACCCGCGTCCGATGGCGCGATAGTTAAAGCCCATCGCCTTCATGTGGTTCGGGTCGTAGATATTGCGGCCGTCGAAGATGACCGGCGACTTGAGCAGGCCCTTGACCTTCTCCAGGTCGAGCTGCTTGAACTCATTCCATTCGGTGACCACGATCAGCGCATCGCAGCCCTTGGCCAGATCGTACGGATCGTCGAAGAACTCCACGGCGGGCAGGATCGGGCGGGCCACATCCATCGACACGGGATCGTATCCGCGCACCTTGGCGCCCGACTCGATCAACTCATTGGCGATATCGATGGACGGCGCATCGCGCATGTCATCGGTGTTGGGCTTGAAGGCCAAGCCGAGCAGGCCCACGGTCTTGCCTTTGAGCGAGCCGCCGACCATCTCCTCGGTGCGGCGGACGAC
The DNA here is from genome assembly GCA_937928015.1 of uncultured Anaerolineales bacterium. Taxonomy (GTDB): domain Bacteria; phylum Chloroflexota; class Anaerolineae; order Anaerolineales; family Villigracilaceae; genus JACPVF01. The sequence continues at coordinate 4,639 of CALFXA010000056.1, forward strand.
CGCCGTGCGGCGGTCATAGTTCACGTCCATGACCGAGTTGAGTATCTTCGGTTCGAGGCCGCGCTCGTTGGCCATGAAAGCCAGCGCCTCCACGTCCTTGGGGAAGCACGAACCGCCCCAGCCCAGGCCTGCATCCAGGAAGTGACGACCTATGCGCGCGTCGTAGCCCATGCCTGCGGCTACTTCCTTCACATCCGCGCCGACCTTCTCGCACAGGTCGGCCAGTTCGTTGATGAAGGAAATCTTGGTCGCCAGGAAGGCGTTGCTGGCGTACTTGATCATTTCCGCGGTGCGCAGGTCGGTGATGACGATAGGCGCGCGCAGGGGCAGATGCAACTGGGCCACCTTGTTGGCGGCGTCGCGGTCGAGCGATCCGATCACGGTGCGGTGCGGATTCATGAAGTCGCCGATGGCCGAACCTTCGCGCAGGAACTCGGGGCAGGACACGACCGAGAAGTCGATTGGCTTGGGCTGGGCACCCTTCACGATGTCGGCCACCCAGTCACCCGTCCCAATCGGCACAGTGGACTTATTGATGATGATCAACGGCGCGGTCATGTTCTTGGCAATGGAAGTCGCCGCGGCGGCCACGTATTGCAGGTCCGCTTCGCCATTGGCAGCGGAGGGAGTCCCCACCGCGATGAACGCATACTCAGAGCCCTTGACCGCTTCCTCGTACGAAGTGGTGAACGTAAGCCGCCCCGCCTTTACGTTGCGCTTGACCAGTTCATCCAGGCCAGGCTCATAGATGGGCATGATGCCTTTCTTCAAATTCTCGATGCGCTGTTCGTTGACATCCAGGGCCACCACGCGGTTGCCGAGGTCGGCAAAACACGCACCCGTCACGATACCAACGTATCCAACGCCGATCACGCAAATCTGTTTCATCTTGTGAAATTCCTTTTCATTAGTGATTTTTTGCACAATTGGGTTTAATATACCACATCACTCGTCCGCCCGATTTACCCGCTCCATCAGGCGGTTGACCACCCGCAACAGCGCCCCAAAATCGATTGGTTTGGCGATGTACTCGTCGCACCCCGCCATCAGGGCGCGTGAGCGGTCGATTGGCATGGTGCGGGCCGTGACCGCCACAATCGGGATGCGCGCCGTCTTCGGGTCGGCCTTGATGGCGCGGGTCGCATCCCAGCCGTCCATGATGGGCAGCGCCAGGTCCACGAGGATCAAATCGGGCACTTGCTTGATGGCAGCCTGCACCCCTTCGGGTCCCGTCATCGCCAGGAACGTGTCATACCCGTCGCGCTCCAGGAAGAAACGGATCAACTCGTGGTTGTCCATGTTGTCTTCGATGATGAGGATTCGACCTTTGCTCATAGGCTTTCGCCAAATATACTACGGCTCATGGCATCGGGCAATGACGTATAATCCCTCTATGCGACTATTTTTCGTGGCCGACGGCCGCTCTCCCATCACCCAAAACTGGATCCGCCATTTCGTCGAACGCGGCGACGAAGTCCACCTCGCCTCCACCTTCGCCTGCGCGCTGGATTTCCCCGTCAGTGGACTGTACACCGTGCCTGTGGCCTTCAGCGGGATGAAGAAACCGAGCGCCGCCCCCGCTCCTTCCTCTGCGCGGACCCTCGGCCTGCGTACCGCCATCCGACAGTGGCTCGGCCCCCTAAGCATTCCCCGCGCCGCCCGCTCGCTGCGCGTCATCCTCCAGCGCGTCCAACCCGACTTGGTCCACGCCCTGCGGATTCCGTACGAGGGCATGTTGGCCGCCGACGCCTACACGGGTGCGCCGCTGGTCGTCTCGGTCTGGGGCAATGACTTCACCCTGCATGCTCCCTCCACGCCGCTCATGCGTCCTTACACGCAATGGACATTGAAGGCCGCCGACGCCCTGCATGCCGATTGCTGGCGCGACATCCGCCTCGGCAAGCAGATGGGCTTCGCCACCGACCGCCCCACCCTGGTCACGCCAGGCAACGGCGGCATCCGCACCGACATTTTTTATCCGCCACAGGAACCCGCCTCACAGCCCATCGTCGTCAACCCGCGCGGATTCCGCGCCTACGTGCACAACGAGGCCTTCTTCCACGCCATTCCGCTGGTACTCGAAAAACGACCCGACGCGCGCTTCGTATGCTCGTCCATGGCGGACGAGGCCCAGGCCCTGCAATGGATTCAAGAACTCGGCATCGAGCATGCGGTGACGCTCAACCCGCCCATGCCCCACGCCCAAATGGCGGAGGTCTTCCGTACGGCGCAGGTGGTGGTCTCGCCCAGCTTCCACGACGGCACACCCAACTCGCTGCTCGAAGGCATGGCCTGCGGCTGCTTCCCCGTGGCGGGCAACCTGGAGTCGATCCGCGAGTGGATCACGGACGGCAAGAACGGCCTGCTGGTGGATTCATCCAGTCCGCGCGCCATCGCCGAAGGAATCCTCGCGGCGCTGGAAAACAAAGAGTTGCGGGAACAGGCCGCGGGTCTGAATGCGAAGATCGTCGCCACCCGCGCGGAGTACGGCGCGTGCATGTCACAGGTCGAAGGGTTTTATAAAAAGGTCGCAGGAGTGAAATAATTCCACCCTGCTCTGCATGAAAACTGGCAGCCGCGATACTGCCAGTTTTTTGTTTCCAGGCCGTATCTGCGGGCGGGCTTTCCCGTCATACCTAATGAAACCAAAAGGAGGTTCTCCCCATGAAGAAACTATATGCAGCCCTGTTGGCCCTGGTTCTGTTGGCGGTGGCCGTCGTGCCTGTGCTGGCCGCGCCCGAAGCCGCAAAGGGACCGCGCGGGACATTTTCCCTGGTCGGAAATATCACTGCCATCGGCGCGGATTCGATCACGGTCAGCGTGGTAAGCGGGAACACTCTGGTCAAGCCGTACATCGGCCAGGAAGTGACGGTCACGGTGACCGCCTCCACGCGCTATCTTCTCAAGGACGACGACATCGTCTCGATCATCACTTTCGGCGACCTGCAGGTCGGCCAGGCCGTGAGCATCAACGGCACCCTGGCGTCCAACGTTTGGACGGCCAAACGGGTGACGGCGGGCGCTTCGCTCTCCTGCCTGCCCTAACATTGACATCCTCCTCAGAACAAAGCCACCCCTTTTCAGGGGTGGCTTTGTTTCATTTCTGCGACGATGCTTACATCTCGCGAGGAGCGCGCAACGCTTCGAGGCGGCCGCGCAATTCGATGCGGCGCTCGTCTGCTGCGGAACGGATCTGGCCGACAAAGCCTTCGCCACGCTGGCGCAATTCTGCGCGCAACTCGTTGCCCGATTCAGGCGTGAGCAGCAGGGCCAACGTCGAACCGACCAACGCCCCCACGAAGACACCGATCAAAAAGCCAAATACTCTACGCATGGTTCCTCCTAAAAATGGTCAGAAACTCTTCATCAAAGTTACTTGTTTTCTTATAATTTTATTATAGGCGAAAACAGACTTTTGTGGAATAATCCTGCCTGCCACGTGTATCCCAAAGAACGCGATGGCTTCCATATCCAACGCACAGACGCATACCAGGGGGCGGCGTCACAGCGGACTCTACCTTTATCGGAGGGTACCCCTTATGTCCACCCCTGCTCCCGTCTTTACCGCTGCGCCCACACGCAAAAAAGTGACCACGCTCACGTTCCGTCAGAAGAAGGAACACAGCGAGCCGATCAGCATGCTGACGGCCTATGATTACCCCACCGCCCTGGCTATGGACCAGGCGGGCATCGACTCGATCCTGGTCGGCGATTCCCTGGCGATGGTGGTCCTCGGCTACGAGAACACCCTGCCCGTCACCATGGACGAGATGCTGCACCACGCCCGCGCCGTGGCGCGCGGAGCCAAATCTGCGCTGTTGGTCGGCGACATGCCGTTCATGTCGTACCAAGTCTCCGTGGAGGATGCTGTGCGGAATGCGGGCCGCTTCCTCAAAGAGGCGGGCATGGACGCGGTCAAGCTCGAAGGCGGCCACGAGCGCGCGGACACAGTCCGCGCCATCACCAGCGCGGGCATCCCCGTGATGGGACACATCGGCCTGACCCCGCAGTCCATTCACCAACTGGGCGGATTCCGCGCCCAGGGCAAGACCGCCCGCGCCGCCAAACGTCTGCTCGAAGACGCGTTGATCCTCGAAGAAGCGGGTTGCTTCAGCCTGGTGCTGGAATCGGTGCCTGCGCGGCTGGCCAGGCTCATCTCCGAGCGGTTGTCCATCCCCACCATCGGCATCGGCGCGGGCGCGGGCTGCGACGGTCAGGTGTTGGTGGCGCATGACCTGCTCGGCCTGTTCGACCGCTTCACGCCCAAGTTCGTCAAGCAATATGCAAACCTCAACGGCGAAATGACCCGCGCCTTCAACGAATACATCGCGGACGTGCAGTCTCGCGCCTTCCCCGCCCCCGAGCACACCGTCGAAATGGCCGACGCGGAATGGGACTCGCTGTTGAAGGAACTATAGTCTCAGGCAATGGACATTCTCATCGTCGGCACGGGCGCGCTGGCCACGTTGTTTGCCGCGCGTCTGGGAGCAGCGGGGCATCCCATCTCAATGCTGGGCACCTGGCAGGAAGGCATCCAGGCGCTTAACACTCACGGCGCTCGCTGGGTGGATGGGGACGGCCTGGAACACAGCGTCCCCGTCCACGCGACGGGTGACCCGCAAGAAGTGCGCGGCGCGTGCTTTGCGCTGGTGCTGGTCAAGGCCTGGCAGACGGAGCGCGCCGCACGTCAACTGACGGAATGTCTCGCCACAAACGGGATGGCCGTCACGCTGCAAAACGGCATCGGCAATCGCGAAATCCTCGCACGGGACCTTGGGCCTGATCGCGTTGCCCTGGGCGTGACCACCACGGGAGCGACTTTGCTCGGCCCTGGACTGGTCTGTCCGGGCGGAGAGGGAGTCCTCTCGCTGGAACGGAATCCAGCCCTGGGTCCAGTAGAGGTGGCGCTGCGGTCGGCAGGCTTTCAGGTGGAAATCGTTCCAGATGCCGAGTCGCTGGTCTGGGGCAAACTGGTCATCAATGCCGCCATCAACCCGCTGACCGCCCTGCTGCGCGTCCCCAACGGCGAGTTGCTCGAACGTCCCGAGGCACGTCACCTGATGGCCGATTTGGCGCAGGAGGTTGCGGCTGTGGCCCGCGCAGAAGGCATCCGCCTGCTGTTCGAGAATCCCGTCGAGACGGTGGAAGAGGTGGCGCGCAAGACCGCTGCCAACCACTCGTCGATGTTGCAGGATGTGCTGCGCGGCGCGCCCACCGAGATCGATGCCATCTGCGGCGCGGTAACTCAACGCGGAAAAACTGTGGGGGTGCCCACACCTGTCAATGCCGTGTGTTGGCAACTGGTGAAAGCGATGGCTGAACGCGCCGCATGGTAAGATTGGGGAAATTCCATTTGGAGGCATTGATGCGTACAAAGATATCCCTGCTGATCGTGATCCTCATGCTGGCGCTGCCCTCCCTGGCCGCCGCACAGGGAGAGGTGCATCTCGCCACGCTCGAGGTCAAATTGTGGCCCGAGTTTGACACGCCCGACATGCTGGTCATCTACGACTTCACCCTGACCGACTCCACGACCCTGCCCGCGCGTGTGACCTTCCAAATCCCCGTCGGCGTCCAGGTGCTGGCCGTGGCATCGATGGAGAATGGCAGTCTACTCAACACCGCCTATGATGGCCCCGTCTCGGTGGAGAAATGGCAGGAGCTGACCATCCTGGTGGACAAAGCCACCACGTATCACTTTGAGTATTACGCGCCCATCCAAAAGACGGGCAGCGACCGTCAATTCACGTTCGACTGGGCGGGCGAATACCCCGTGGACAGCCTGACCGTCACCGTACAGCAGCCTCCGACCGCCACCTCAATGACGGGCACGCCCATGCTTGAGGTCTTTCAAGATAGCGACGGCCTGACCTACCATCGGCTGGCCGTAAAAAACCTCAAAGCTGGGGAGCCGTTGACCTTGCAGGTAAAATACCAAAAGAACGACGATATCATGACGGCGTCCAACTCCGTGATTCAGCCGTCGGCTCCGTTGGGCGAAAAGACCGCGGGACGCCTCAGCCTGGCCAATTACACGCCCTACCTGCTGGTCTTTGCGGGTTTCCTGCTGATCGCAGGCGGGGCAGGATACTACTTCCTCTTCTCGCGGCGAGAATCCACTGAGGGCAATCTCCATCGACGCAAACGCCGCGCCGCCCCCACCGACGAGACTCCCGCCAGCATCGTGTATTGCTCACAGTGCGGTGAGCGCGCCCGCCCGGGCGACCGCTTCTGCCGCGTGTGCGGAACGCGCATCCGCCAGGGTAGTTGATTAAATCCCAATCAAAACGTCCGCCAAAACGGCGGACGTTTTGATTCTGACCGATACACTGCGAACTTACTTCTTCGATTCCAGGGCCGTCTTGGCGGGCTTCCGCACGAACAGGTAGATGGTCAACATGATGACCATACCGATCAACATTCCTTCCAATTCGGGCGCGCGCGAGGAGAGTTCCGCAAGCCAGCCACGTCCGCTGGCGGAGGTAATCGCTTCAAAATTGGCGATGGCCTGGGCAATCTTGCTAAAGTGCAAATCGACGTAGGCAACCCCGGCCAGGGCGACGATGGTGAGGGGGATGGCCAGCGCAAAGGTCCAGAACACGGCAACAAACGGTGCTTTCCGCATAACAGCCTCCTTTCATAGCGTCGAGGAATTATTTCCGCTTAAAGCATACGTCGCGACCGTCCACGCCGCAATAGGATGTATCAGTTATTCTTATGCTGGGGCATTAACCCCACTTATGGTTTGATCAGGCCCCTTCGGATTGCGTATTTCACCAGTTCGATGCGGTTGTGCAGGCCGAGTTTTCCCATCAGGTTTTCGCGGTGACGGGCTACCGTGTGCGGACTGATGACCAGTTCGGCCGCAATCTCGTCGTTGGTCTTTCCCTCCGCCAGCAGCGACAGGACTTCCCGTTCGCGCGGGGTCAAGTCGCCCAGGCTGGCGGCTTGCACCTCGTCGTCCTCCCGCACCAGGAAATCCTTGACCAGCAGTTTCGCCAGCGACGGATAGATGTAGACATCGCCGCGATGCGCCGCACGGATGGCGTCGATCAGGTCATCGGGGGCGGCCCGTTTGGGCACATAGGCCGAAGCCCCCACCCGCAGCATCTCGAAGAAATATTGCTGATCCTCGTGAATGGTCAGTGCCACCACCGCCATCTGGGGGTGGACCTGCTTTAGGCGACGGGTCACCTCGATGCCCGAAAGGTCGGGCAGGGTGATGTCCATGATGACCACGTCCGGCTGAAGTTCATCGGCCAGAGTAAGAGCCTGTGCCCCGTTTCCTGCCTCACCGACCAACAGCAGATCGGACTCATTCTCCAGCAGCATACGCAGACCGCTGCGTACCACGGCATGATCGTCCACCAGCAAGAGTCGAATTTCAGCCATGTATTTCCCTTTCGAGCGGAGCCACCACCTCCACCAGGGCACCCATCCCGGGTTCGGATTGAATTACACAGGTACCGCCCACCAACGCGGCGCGTTCTTGAATCCCGAGCAGTCCCCAACACGGATATTCTCGCTGTGTGAGGGCTGTGTCCACGTCGAAACCGCAGCCCTTGTCCTCGACGCGAAGGCGGACCTCCGCCCCGTCGAAGAGAATCTGCACCTCGGCCTGGTCCGCTTTGGCGTGGCGGACGACATTGGTCACACATTCCTGCACGATGCGGTAGAGGACGGTGCGCACCTCGGGAGGAAGTTCCACCTCCTCCCCCTGACTGGAAACCCCCACCGCGACCCCGGTCCGCTCCTGCACCTGGGCGGCATACCAACGCACGGCGGCCACCAGCCCCAAGTCGTCCAATTGAGGCGGATGCAAACCGGTGATCAGATTCTGCAAACCGAACAAACCGGTCGCCACCACGCCCTGCAGCTCGCGCGCCTGCTTTTGAATCCGCTCGGGATGCAGGACGACATTGTCACTGATGGCGCGCAATCCCATGCCAAGCGCGGTCAGAGTCTGGCCTACTTCATCGTGCAGCTCCCGGGCGATGCGTTGACGTTCCAACTCCTGGGCGCGGACCGTCTGTCGCAGCAACTCCTCGCGCAATTCCTCCAATCGACGGCGCTCGGCCAACTGAGCCTGGCTCAGTGTTTCGATCTGACGACGCGTCTCCTCCTCGAAGGCGCGCAGCGAACGGATAATCGCCACGGCGGCGATGCAGGCCATCACCGAACGAAAGAGTTGAATGCGAAAGCCGAACCACGCAAGGAAGGTATCTGCATTGAGAAAACTTGACGGGAAAACCACGCTCCTGGCGGAAAAGAGTTGACCCACCCCTCCGTACAGACCGAAAGCGACCGCCGCGATAATCACATCCCGTCCGAAATCGCTCATCCCCGCCTGCAGAAATTTCTGCCGCTGCAAGAACAATCCCCAGGCAGCCAGGGCTGCACCGGGGATAGCCAATGAATAGCGGGTATATACGTCCGCGGCGACAAGGCGTTGGAGCGGAGACTCGGTCAAGAAGAGCCAGACCAGTCCCACGGTCCAGATGAGGGTAATGACACCGAGCAATTGCCAGGCCAGGCGGGTACGGGTCGGACCCACCACCAGGCGCGCGCCAAATTGGATCAGAAATAGAAAAGAGACCGCCAACAAGATCACCCGTCCTGGCCCGATCCATGCAGACAACGCAGACGCATCCGTGGGCGGGCGGATGAGCAGGAACATTTCCAGCCACTCGTGTGTGCCGTGTATCAGCCCAAACCCTGCCAGGGATCGCAAGGCGCGTGCAAAGCCCAGTTCGGAGGAACGCCCCACCTCCAGCAGGATGGCCAGCCCCATGCTGAAAAAGGACAACCCGTACAGGAAGTAGACCGTGATGATGTCCATGCGGTTTCACTTTTATCTTATCCCCCGCCCCCGCCTGAGTCAATGAACAACCACGATACAAAAACCCACCCGCGAGATTTGCGGGTGGGTTTCAGGTTTGTTCTTGTCGCGTTTACTTTTCAGGCGCGCCCGCGTCGAGCCAGGCCTTGACCTTGGCGATCTCGTCTGCCAGCAGCGCGGCGTAAGGATGTTTGCCGCTCTCGAACTTGACGATCATTGGACTGTTGGCCGAGTCGCCGGGGATGAAGACCGGGCCGCTGGCGCCGCCCTTCATTGCGTCCGCGTAAGAGGAGAGCATCAATCCGCCCGAAGCCGACGGGCCGTGGCACATCAGGCATTTCTGGGCCAGCATGGGACCGATGACCGCATCCCAGGTGGGCGCGGAGGCCGAGGCCTCGGGGGTGCCGGTCGGCGCCGCGGGCGAGGACTCCGCCGGGGGCTGGGTGGCAGGTACGGGCGTGGCGGTCGGGACCGGGGTATTCGTCGGCGTGAGCGTCGGCGACGGGGTGGGCGTCTGCGGCACGTAGACGGGGAGAGTCGGCTCGAAATTCGGGACATCCAGGGCCGTCGTCTCGTGCCCCACGAAGAAGTAGAACCCGTAACTAAAGAGCGCCAGAATGACGATGGCAATGGGCGCGTAGAGATACTGGCGCTTGCGCAACACCGCCGGCGGAATGGGCTCTGGCTGTTTGCCCGAATTGATCTGCGCCAGTTCGGCGGGGTGCTCGTGCTCCATCTCCTCCTGGCTCATCTTGCCGGTGAACATGCTCAGGTTGAGATGCTTGATATGTACATGATAGAAATGCCAGATGATGATGGCCAGCACGGCCAGGATTGCTTCGGCCCCGTGCGCAGCCTTGGCGGCGGGGATAGCCTCACCCGGCAGGATGCGCAGGGTGGTGAGCGGGTTCCACATCATGAAGCCGGTCAGGCCCATCACGACCGTGCCCCAGATCAACGCCAGGTACTCAGCCTTCTCGGCATACGAGTAGCGGCCGTAATAGGCCTTATGCTTGCGCAGGCCGAGGTAATACAGCACATCCTCGTACACGTGGAGGAGGTCGTTGATCCATGGGATCATCGAGATGGGCGTGCGCAACACCATCACACGATAGAGCACTTCCAGCACGTGGAAGACGCTCACGATCATCATCACGATAGCCGAGGTGTGATGGATGAGCCGCGCCGTCTCGATGCCGCCCAGCACCTTGAAGAAAGCCAGACTGATGGGCGAATCGGGGAACTTCTGCGGCAGGCCCGTGAAGCCCAGCACCGTGAACGAAAGCAGGAACAGGATATGCTGGAGCCGCTGAACGATGTCGAAGCGGACGTAGGTCTTTGGAGTGGAGGCCTTCTCAGTCATTGTGGGCCTCCTCGTTCTCGTCATTGGATTCTTCGGGAGCGGGCGGCTCGTCTTCGGCGGATTCCGCTTCGACTTGCTCGGGCTCCTCTGGAGCCACGGCTGGTTCCGCTTCGACGACTTCTGCCTCCACGGGCGGCGGGACCTCCTCGACCGGCGGAGTCTCTTCTTCCACCTTCGGCGCCTCAGCCGGGGCGGCTTCTTCCACCGGAGCGGGAGGCGGCGCAGGCGGCTCTTCATGCTTCACCGCAGGCTTCGGCTTGCGGAAGCGATTGATCATCATGCGCGTGAAGTCCATCACCACCAGGAGACCCATCGAACCCAGCACACCGGGGATCATGAACTTATAGAACAGGTTGATGTAATACACGACCGGGTATTTGTCCGGCGACGGGATGTAATGCGACATCCAGGCGTCGGGGAAGTTGGCCGTCGCATCCGGGTGACAGGCCTGGCATTTCTTCAGTAAATTCTCACGCACGGCCAGACCCTTGGCGGGGTCATCAACGCGCATAATGTCGTGTGTGCCATGACAATCCGTACAGACCGGCTTATTGGTGGGCTGGTCGGGGAATTCCTTGCTGAAGATCTCTACCGTGGTGCCGTGGAAGTCGGCCACGTAAGTGCTGAGCACCTGCGTGGACAGGCCGTACTTCTTCATCAAGGTCTCGTCCGTGTGGCACTTGGCGCACAGGGACGGCACGCTGTTGCGGAAGTTGGCCGTCGTGGGGCTTTGAATGTTGTGCACTCCGTGACAGTCCACGCAGGTCGGGACGTCCAGGTTACCTTCCTGGGTCAGCGCCGCACCGTGGACGCTTTGCGCGTACACGCCGTAGATGGCGTTATGGCACCTGGCGCAGGTGTTGGGGATTTCCAGACGCGCTTCGGGCAACAACTTGCCGGTCGCAGAATCGGTCATCGGTTTCTGCGTGTGCGGATTATGGCAGTCCGCGCAGACTGCGGCATTCTGGTTGCCAGCCGCCAGGGCTTTCTGATGGACGCTGTCCATCGCCAGGGCGGATTGGTCCGCGTGACATTCGGCGCAGGAGGCGGAGAAAGTCAACGTGACCTCACGCAGCGACTGAACTTTGCGGTCGGGGTGCGGGAAACCAGTGATGTCGGTATGGCAGGAGATGCAGGCCACATCGTTGGTGCCGTGCACACTGGCTCCAAAAGCCTCGGAGTCGATGGTCAGTTGCAGGGTCTCGCCGCTGTCCAACCCGACCTTCATGCCCGCCTGCGAGTGGCAGGATAGACACAGGCTGTTGTCCGCCGCCTGGGGATGAGGAACAGGCTGGTTGACGGAAACAGCCGCGGGGTCCACGGGATTGGGACCAGCGGAGGCCGACGACAGGGCGAATCCAAAACTGACGAGGCAGGCCACCAGGCCCGCCGCGAGAAGCAGGTTGCGGAGTCGCATCACTTCTTCTCTCCTGACTGGCCGACGAGACGCTCGTACTCCTTCTCGTGATAGGTGCGCATCTCGTCTTCGCTGAGTCGGCCCGTGAACATGCTCAGGTTCAGGCGTTCGATGTGAACGTGATAGATGTGCCAGATGAGGATGAAGATCGCCAGCACGACCGACTCGGTGCTGTGAGCCAATTTCGCGGCGGGCACCACCCCACCCGGCAGGAAGCTCGTGGCCTGGATGGGGAACCAGATGATCAATCCACTGATGCCCATGATGGCCACACTGAAGAAGACCACCCAGTAGGTGACCTTCTGCTCGAAGTTATAACGGCCGAACTTCGGTTTATCCTTGCGCAGGAAGAGCAAGTACTGGATCATGTGCCCGGCGTCGCGCAGGTCTTGCATGGTGGGCAGCAGGTCGCCCGGCAGGCTACGGCGGCTCATCAACACCAGGATCCGTCCCAGGTGGTAGAGCACCACCAGGCTGAGGAGGATGGCCGCGGCATGATGAATGTTTTGAATTAGGTAGACCTGGTCTGGCGTGGCAAGCAAATCCTGGCTGATGGAAAACTCGCGGTATTTTTGGGGGAGGCCAGTCAACAACAAAACCAGGATGCTCAGGAACAGGAGGGCATGCTCCCAACGCTGACCGAGCGTAAAGCGCAGGAAGGTCCGTTCCTGCCGGGCAAGCGGGGTGGATTTGGCTTGTGTTCCGCTCATGGCCGGTTTCTCCTCACGCGATCGACAGTGTTTCGAATAATTTGCAGGACAACGTAGATGACGCATACCCATAAAACGAACGGGGTAAAGGAACCATAAAACTTATCCACGTAAAAGAGGAAAGGCGTGCGCTCCAGGCTGATCGGGTTGTGACCGGTCCAGGCGTCGGTCCAGTTGGGACCCGCACTCGGGTGACACTGGCGGCACGTGTTCAGCAGGTTCTTCGGATTTACCATTGAGGACGGGTCGCCCGTCGAACGGATGTCGTGGATGCCGTGACAGTCCGAACAGACCGCGCTGTCGTGCCAGATGGTGGGCCAGCGCGCCTTGTAGACAGAAACGTCCACGCCATGCCAGGAACGTTTATAGATGTCATATACATCTGAGGACAGGCCGTACTTGTCCATCAATTCCTTGTTCGCATGGCAGCCTGCACACAGTTCAGGCTCAGCCACGCGGAACTGGCTCGTGCGCGGATCCTGGATATTATGTACACCGTGACAGGTGGTGCAGACCGGCACATCGGGATTCTCATCATTCATCAACGCCGCGCCGTGCACGCTTTGCTTATAGGTTTCCACGATCTGGCTGTGGCACTGTCCGCAGGTCTCCGAGATCAGTGAGCGCGGCTCGTCGGGCGGGCGGATGTCGTGTGCGCCGTGGCAATCCGTGCAGACGGGCGCATTCTGGTTCCCCGCCGCCGCAGCCTGGGCGTGCATGCTATCCTGGGTCTTCTGATAATTCGAAGAGTGACACTTCTCACAGGTCTGATAATAAGAAAGCGAAAGTTCCCGCTTCGTCTGGAATTTGATCGCCGGGTGCGGGTACTCGGAAATATCGTTATGGCAGGCTTCGCACTCGATGCCAACGGCGCTGTGAACGGAATGACGCAGGTCATCCTCGGCAACATAAAGCGAAAGCGTCTCACCACTGGGAAGCGTGGTGCTCAATGTGGGATCGCCGTGGCAGGTCAGACAATACTTCACCGTCTCCTGCCCGGTCGGTTTTGCGCTGGCGGGCGACACCACAAATAAAAGACTGATCACCACGGCGGTTACGCCGGCGGCGATCAACCAAAAGACCTGCCGATGAAAGGTACGCGGTGTCATGGGCTACGACTCCTTGTTTTTTTCGACAGTGGACTCCCCGCCCTGGACCTCGGGACGAGTCGCCGCTATTTCATTCTGGGCCGCGCCCCCATTCTCCTCACGGTCATCGGGCGGCTCGGGCGCTTCGGGCGCCACCAGCCCCATCTTACGGAGCAGGTAGGAGACCCCGAACAGAACCGCAAGCGGGACAACGCAGCGCAGGATGAACAGCAAGGCCACAAAGATCGGGTTGGCAGTTGTGTCATTCATGGCGTTTCCCTCCACGGCAAGGCTTTCCAAAAGCTTGCAGCGTATTTGGCAGGCATTGCGTCTCCAGAATATGAGTGTGGGATTAAGTAATGGATAGTATAACCCAAACCTGTCACATGAGAATATTGACAGATGTCACTTTGTCAGTAAAAAAGAAAGGGCGGGTCTTTCAGACCCGCCCTTTCCATAGGAACATTTGAAAGGCTAATGTTCCCGGTGATTGAACAACGGCAGGAACCGCGCACCCAGTGTCAACACGGTCAGGGCGTAACCGACCACTAGGATGGCTACTCCCCATTCCACCGGCGCAGGGAAATAAGTTCCGATCGGCAGTTGGAAGGAAGTGCCCGGCGTATAAGACAGGGGTACGAACAGGCCGCCAACGGTCACATTCCAGCGGTGGATGATGATGCCGGCCATCGCCGAGAGTCCGCCCAGCACGGCTGCCGCCGGGTTGCGGTTGAAACGTGGCACGAGGAACAAGACGGCGGGGACGATGATCCCCAACAGCACCTCCCCCACCCAGAAGCTGAAACTGTATGGGGTCTGCTGTTGCAGGAGCGCAAATGCGGAACTGACGCCGGGCGTGCGGCCGTAATAAGTCACGGCAGCCATGTCCCAGAATTTGATGTAGCCGTAGGCCAGCAGTCCCACGCCGCTGAAACGGGCGATCAACTGCAACACATCATGCGGCACCGTGCGCTTGCGCGTGATCCATTCCATCACATAGGCCACCGAGACGGTGACTGCCGGTCCGGCAGCGATGGCGGAAAGCACGAACATGATCGGCATGCTCGGTTTGAACCAGATCGGGCGGGACTTGACGATGCCGTACGTGGCGCCCAACGAGGATTGATGCAACAGGGAGATCACGAGACCCAGCACCGCCAGGAAGGGAGTCAACTTGTGGAGGAAATGCCCAAACTTACGCAGGGCAGGCCAACGGTCGAAAAGTTTGGTCTCCACGATCACTGGCGCAAACTCGGTCACCAGGATCATCAGGTAGACCGTGATGCACATGGTCACTTCCCACAGCACCGAGTGCACGTTCCAGAACACCCAGGGATGCCAGAAGCGGTCCGGGCGGCCGATGTCCACTAACAGCATCAGCATCGCGGAGGTGTATCCCGCAAAACCGACCAGCACCGCCAGGCGGATGATCGGCTGGAGGCGTTTGATGCCGAAGATATACACGATGGCCGAGAGCGTGAACGCGCCCGCACCCAGGGCGATGGACGAGAGGTCCACCGTGATCCACAGGCCCCACGGCACAGAGTCGGTCAGGTTCGTAATGACCAGGCCGTGAATGAACACCTGAATGGCGGAATATACTCCGATCAGGAGCAACACGGCCAGGAAACCCAGCCAAACCAGAAAGACCGGGCTGAAAGGTAATTGAAAGGACTTGCGAGGCAGCGTGGTGCTGGTCATTTTACAAACCCTCCTTGGGCGGGATGTAGTACACGCTGGCTTCCGTCCCCAGGTCTTCGCGCAGGCGGAAAGTGGGATTGGAGGCAATCACCTGGGAAACCCTGCTGTTCGGGTCCTTGAGATTGCCGAAGGTGCGCGCACCGACCGGGCAGATATCGACACAAGCCGGGGTAGCCTCACGATCTTGGCCGGGCACCAGGCCCTTGGCCAGACCCGCATCGATGCGCTGCTTGCAGAAGGTGCATTTCTCGATCACACCTCGCGGACGGCGTTCGACTTCGGGCTCGCCCCAGGCTGGGACGTAGGGATTCTCATCGGTGCGATCTTCCCAATTGAACTGGCGTGCATCGTACGGGCACGCCACCTGGCAATACCGGCAACCGATGCAGCGGTCATAGTCCATGACCACCAGACCATCCTCGCGATGATAGGTCGCCTTGACGGGGCAAACCTCCACACAGGGAGCGTTCTGGCAATGCAGACACGGGCGGGAGAGGAAGAAGGTGTGGCCCGCCGAATTCTTTTCCTGGATGACCACGTTCCACGGATCAGTAGAAAGCACGTCATTGGTGGCCGTGCAAGCGCGCATGCAGTATTCACACCCGATGCACAGGTCCAGGTTGATGGCCATGCCCCAGTGATACTGACCCGTCTCCGCGCCGTGACCGCCCGTGGTCTCGCCTTCCAATTGTTGTTGCTTCAATTGCCCGAAGGGCGAGAGCGGACCCGTGGTAAGCAGCGGCGCCGCGACAATCGAGCCGACCGTCGCAACCGCCAGCTTGACCACATCACTGCGAGTCAGCTTGACGACGACCTTTTTCTTAACTGTCTTTTTCGCCATCTTCCTCGACCTCCACGAACTGGATGCGGCGGCTGACGACCCAGGCGGCCACTCCGCCCACGATCAGCCCGACGATGGCGCCCTGCATCAGGCCCGTGTACAAACGGACCGTGCTCTGAGCCTCAAGACTCTGGATCTTCTGCTCCTGCTCCTGGACCTGTTTCTCCAGGTCGCCCGTGCTGGGAGCGTCGCCGGCCGTCTGTCCGCTCAACTGCAGGATGGTGTCACGAGTGTGGACCGTGTCCTTGTGGCAGTTGATACAGGCGTCCGAGCCAACCGAAAAGGTGTGACCGGTGGCAAATAGGCCGCCCGTCGACGTGGTGTGCGAGGCGGTTGCCATGTGACAATCGCTGCATTGCAGGCCGGCGTTGGCATGTGTCCCGTGAGTAAAGGAAGAGCCTGTATCCTTGTGGCAATTGGTGCACAAGTCAGTAATCGTATCGGCGCGCGGAGCCTGCGAGTGGGGGTTGTGACAAGACTCGCAGTTGATGCCCACCTGACCATGACGGCTGGCCTGCCATTCATCCGTGGTGGTCTTGTGGCAACGGGCGCACAGGGTGTAATCCGGGGTAACCGGCATGGGATTCTTCGGATGATCCACCTGCATCGGACCGTGGCAGGATTCGCAGGTCACGCCTTCTTCAGAATACTTGCCGGTGGCGGGGTCGAAGCCGGTGGTGTGACATTCCAGGCAGGCATCGGCCGAACCCTGCTTGGTCCAATCCTCCTGGAAGACCGGGGACGAGAACGCCTGCGAATGGCGGGTACCCATCCACGTATCGTGAATGTCCTTGTGGCAGCCGGAGCAAGTGGAGGAGCCGACGTAACTGGGAACCGCCGTGGGGGCGGCTGTTGGGGTGGCCGTGGCCTCTTGCACAGAAGGAGCGGCTGCAACGGGCTGGGTCAGGCTAATTGCCACACCCAGCGTCAGGCAGAACGCAAAAACTGCGGCAAAGGTCATCCAGGCCGTTTTTCCGAGGTTGAGCTTTATTTTCATTGTGGTTGCAATCTCCCGTTGGGTAAGATCTTACACTGTGTGTACATAAAATTGGGGCGAACAGCACAATGTGTCTTTTGTCACAATTGGTTGTTAATCCTATTCTAATTTATTGCCGCTGTTTGGAAAGTGTTGAACATCACAAAATCAATATGATTTACATTAAAGTCATCACCCCCGCTTATGAATAAAAATTAGCGGACACCTTTCGGCATCCGCTAATTTTTCGATCATATTCGGCCGGGTTTACGGGCGAGAGAACTTGCTGATGTCGCCGCCCAGATCTTCGATCGAGTCGATGATGATCTGGATCACGTACTTGCCGTTGTGGACGGCAGCGCCCGGGTTCTTGCGCAGGAAGTTGAAGTTGTAGGCAGCCTTGAGCAAGCGGGGCGTCCAGGTGGTGAAGGAGCCCTCGTCCGCATCGTGCTCGCCGTTTCCATTGGCATCCACGAACCAATACGGATAGGCGTTCGTATCGTACACGATCGCGTTGCCGGTCTTGGCCTTGGCATACTTCTGGATTTCGGTATACAGAACGTCGCGCAGGGAGCGATATTCGTCGCGGATGCCCTGGGTCACGTTGCCGTCACCGTTGTAGTCAGCGGTGGAGCTCATGCCGCGGATATCGTCAACCGCAGTCTCACCATGGCACTGCTTGCACAGTTCTTCCTTGGGGGTGCCGTTATGGACATCGTGGCAGCCGACACAGCCGGGCTTGCCATCCACCGCCGGGTGCGGGTTGGTGCCGACATAGGTCTTGCCATCGTATTCATAGAAGCCCGAAGCGTCGCCGCCGAACCAAACATTGGCAATGCCAAGGTAGTGGGCGTTGATGAAGCCGAACTTCACATCGTTGCCATTGGCATCCTTGATGGGTTCGACAACTGTGTCGGGATTCTCAGCAGCGCCGGAGAACTGGGCAATGCGATCATCCACAGACTTCTTGGAAGCGCGGCCCTGATGGCACATGATGCACAGGTTCGAATCGGCATTTTCGCCATAGCTCACAACCTTGCCGGAGGGCAGGGTCACATCCTTGACCGCATAGCGGGCAGGGAAGTTCGCGCCGTCGTGGCAGGTCACGCACATGAGGCCGTTACCAGCGGGGACGCCTTCTTCAGGAACATCCTTGCCAGCCAGGATCATGGGCAGAGCGGAACCGCTATGGCACTTGGCACAGGCGGCTTCGACCATGTAGGAAGGTGTGCCGTCATCGTTCAGGTCCCAGTGGCGGAAGGCCGCAGCCGCGCCATCGAAGTGACCGGGATCTTCGCGATTCAAGGTGGTGACGTCGAACTTGGTGGTCAGCTTCTCGCTGGAGTTGATGTCCTCAATCGAGTCGTAGAGCAGCTCGATGATGTACTTGCCGCCGTGGGCAAACGCACCGGGATCCTTGACGGAGACCTGGTAGTTGTAGGCAGCCTTCAGCAGGCGGGGAGTCCAATTCGGATAAGCCTTGCCATCCGCGCCCATGAAGTAGGGATAGGTGGCGCCGTCGTACTTGATCTCAGCGCCGGCCACTTCCTTACCGTAAGCCTGGATGGAGGTATACAGGATCTCCTGCAGGCCGGCGATCTCAGAAGCCACACCTTCGGTCACATCGCCATCGCCATCGTAATCGCTGGAGGAAGAGGGTTCGCGGACGTTCTTCAGGTCATCAACGGTCTTGACATCCTGATGGCATTCGCCGCAGGCTTCGACCTTGACTTCGAGGCTGTGCTGGTCATGGCAGCCGATGCAGGTGTTGTAGCCGTCGACGTGAGCGTGCTTCATGTCGTACAGCTTGCCATCGTACTCGTAGCCCATGTGGACCTGCGAGCCGTACAGCGTGCCGCCGGCAGCGAAGTAGTGCACGTTGCTGAAGGACAGTTTGACGTCGTTGCCCTTGTCGTCCTTGTAGGAAGCGGGGATGGCATCGGGGTCAAGGGTCTCGCCGAACTTGGCAAGTTTGGCATCCAGGCTCACCTTGGATTCGCGTCCCTGGTGACAGGTCATACAACGAGCCTCTGGGCCGAGGTTCTCGATGACCGCGCCGGAGGGGAAGGTGACCGAGGTCAACTTGTCGGCGGCCTCATTATGGCACATCGTGCAGGTGAAGGGTTTGCCGGGGGCCGGCACGGCAGCATCCACCGTACCATCGGCAATGAAATCGACAAAGCCGGCTTCGCTGTGGCACTTCGCGCAGGTGGTGGGGATTTCGGCCGGGGTGGCGGCATCCCAGTGCTTGAAGGCTTCAGCAGAGGCGTCGGCATGACCAGAGGCCTCAAAGATCGGCTTGATCGCTTCGGCAGGATCGGGCGTCGCTGTGGGTGGCACAGCGGTCGCTGTGGGCGGCACTTCAGTGGGCGCTTCAGTCGGTGCCGGGGTCGGGGTGGAGCAGGCAGCCAACACTGCGCCCACTACGAGGACCACGCCAAGAACGAGCAGTAACTTCTTCATTGGCATATTAAAGCATTCTCCTTTGCTTGGGTTTACGGGGCGTTCCTCGCGGAGCCGCCGCTCGTTTCATCATCGGGGGATAAATATCCCAATGATTGGGTAGTACATATTATATAATAATGTAGGGAAAAATGAGAGACAAGTTAATTTGCAATATAAGTCATGTGACATCCATCACATTATGGCGTTTTGCTGAAAGAAAATGTAGAAAACAAGTAGAAAAGCAGGCTTTTTTGTGTTTTTTGTCACTAAAGAGTGGTGATGCCCACCATGATGGGTTAACGCCCCAATACTGTACAATTTAAGAAGGTTTTAAGCATGCCCACTAACGAACTGGTCCAATGGCTCTTCCTGGTCTTCTTCATCTATGGGTTGGCCTTTTTTGCAATGGGCGTGGCCATGGCTTTGGAATCGGGACGGCGGCTGGCGCTGGCGGATGCACGCGTGTTGCGTCCGCTGGCGGCTTTCGGCCTCCTGCACGGCGCCCACGAGTGGATGGAGTCCTATCTGCTCCAGGCACAAGCGGTGGGCACTCCGCTGGGAGCATTTGTCACTCCTTTCAAGTTGACGCTTCTGGCCTCTTCCTTTGTCTGCCTGTTCCTGTTTGCCGTCAACCTGCTGCGCCTGACCTCCTCCCGGTCTGGATTGCCGCAATGGCACATTGTTGTCTTTGGGTCGTATGCAGTAGTGGTGTTGACCAGCGCCTCCCTCACCTACTCGATCATCCCGATTCCGTGGGTCAATCTGTTGGACGGGCTGGCGCGCTATCTGCTTGCCGTCCCCGCTTCGATGCTGGCCGCCCTGGCCCTGCGCGCACGCGGACTTCAAGCCCGCGCCGAGGACCGCCCCGCCCTGGAAAAATCCTTTTACCTGGCGGCCCTGGGCTTTGGGATTTATTCCATCACCCAAGCCTTCGTCCACCCGCTGGAAATGTTCCCCGCCAACCTGCTCAACGAGGAAAACTTCCTCGCCGCCAGCGGGTTCCCAATCCAGGTGATTCGCGCATCGACCGCGCTCCTCATCACTTATGGGCTGCTGCGTGCCACACAGGCAGTGGAGGAAGAACGCAACCTGCAATTGTTTGCCGAGATCGGAAGAGCGTCGTGTAGGGAAAGAGTGTAGATCTCGGTGGT
>CALFXA010000057.1 GCA_937928015.1 uncultured Anaerolineales bacterium
CGGTCGAGGGCGATGATCTTCAGGTCGGGGCGGGCCAGCGCCAGGAAGAGCGAGAGCGTGTCGGTCATGCCTGGATGATTGGAGAGGGCCAGGAAAGCGGAATCAGGCAACAGGTCCGCGCCGTGAATGGTGACCTGGCGCGCGTACTGACTCTGCAAGCTGCGTGCCGCCTCGACCAATCCCACCCTGCCGACGGCGGCGTCGAAATCGACCATCTGCCGGGCGAAGGTCCGCGCTGGCGAGCGGAAGAGAATCCGCAGCAGACGCGCCAGCATGGGACGACCCTGCCAGCCGAAGGAACTGACCAGGTCGTCGAGGTTGATCTGGGTGAGGGTGTCGAGTGGGTTCAATGGATTCTCTCCGCCCTGAGCGGAGTCTGAGTGTTCTTTGTGAAGCCGCAGTCGAAGGGTGTGTTAAGTAAGATACTCGCGCTTCGACTGCGCTCAGCGCGAAATTCTTTAGCGCGAATACAGGTTGGACAGTTGTTCCGTCTCTGATGCACTGAGTTCGAGATTCATTGCCTCAAGGTTTTCCTTCTGGTGCGCGGGGTCGAACGACATGGGGATGGTGATGATGCGCGGCTGGGCGATCAGCCAGGCCAGCGCCACCTGATAGGACGTGGCCCCGTGCGCCGCTGCGATGGCCTTCAACGTGGCATTGACGTTCAGGTTGCGGAACTTGACCGGTGAATAGGCCGTGACCAGGATGTCGTTCTGCTGGCAGTAGGCAATCACGCCGTTATCGAGGTAGGTCTTCTCGGGCAGGCTATAGGGGACCTGGTTCGTCAGCAGGGGCGTCTCGCTGAGCGCCATCGACTCCTGGAGCATCTTGAGTTTGAAATTGCTCACGCCGAGATACCTGACCTTGCCTTCACGGACGAGTCGGTTGAGGGCACCGAAGGACTCTTCCAGCTTGATGCGCGGGTTGGGCCAGTGGATCAGGTACAGGTCCACGAAATCGACGCCGAGGCGGCGCAGGCTGCGGTCACAGGCGCGCAATATATCGTCGGCGTGCAGGTGCTCAGGCGAGACCTTGGTGGTGAGGAACAGGTCTTCGCGCCTAACGCCCATCTCGCGGATGGTTTGCCCGAGTAATTCCTCGGCGTGACCGTCCGCGTAGTATTCGGCGGTGTCGAAGTGGGTGTAGCCCAGTTCCAGCGCGGAGCGCAGTGCTGCGCGCGAAACGGAATCAAGACTGAGGTCGGGAGTCGATTGGCCGCCGATGGACCAGGTGCCGAATCCGACCTTGGGGACTTGCAATTCGTGGATGAGTTCGTATTTCATTCTGGCTCCGTCGAAAAGGTGAGGGGAAATCCCAGCATGGCCCCCGCCAAATGCGCCTGCTGGATGCGCTTCTCCGCCTCGCTGCGCGGCAGGGTCTGGACGTAGGCCGAGCCCTTGAAATGCGCCGTGTACATGATGTCCATCGCGCGGTCCATGCCCAGCATGAAGATCTGCTCCAACACGTTGACGACGACGTTCATCGGCGTGACGTCATCATTGTGGATGATGACGCGGTAGAGCGGCTCGAACTCACTCTCCTGCTCGGTGATGATCTGGATCTCGGGAAGGGTGGCGGTTTGCATGGGGATATTGTACACAAGAAAAATCCCGCCTGCGAGAGGTGGGAGCATGTCGTTTCATGCACCAAGGATGAACAGCGATGAACAGGGATTTTATCTCTATCCTCCTGCCATCGCGCCGACGATGCGGAATGGCTCCCTGCCCGCGACGACCGCCTCGGGCAGGGGAGTCTCATACGCTTCGAGCGACCAGTCCTGGCCGCAGGCGAAGAAGCGGATGAAATCTCGCCGCCGCCCGCTGACCTGGTCACGGACGGTGCCGCGTAGCATGGGATAAGCCGCCTCCAATGCCTCCAGCACGGACCCGATGGTGGGCTCCGCTTCGACGGGCAGTTCCACCTCTCGTCCCACCCGCGCCAGTGTCTGCAGGTGATACGGCAACTGTACGCGGATCATGGCAGGGTCTGGACCTCGACCGAGAGCACGGCAGGCAGGTTGCTGGCAATGGCCGACCAACTGTCGCCCGAATCGGCCGAGGCGTACACCTGTCCGCCCGTGGTGCCGAAGTACACGCCGCACTGGTCGAGCGTATCCACGGCCATCGCGCTGCGCAGGATGTTGACGTAGCAATCGTTCTGCGGCAGGCCCTTGGTCAGCGGCTCCCAATCGTTGCCACCTGTGCGACTGCGATAGACGCGCAGCTTGCCTTCGGGTGGATAGTGTTCCGAGTCGCTTTTGATCGGGACCACGTAAATGGTCTCGGGTTCGTGGGCATGGACGGCGATGGGGAAGCCGAAGTCGCTGGGCAGGTTGCCACTCACCTCGTGCCACGAGGAACCCGAGTCATCGCTACGCAGCACGTCCCAGTGCTTTTGCATGAAAAGCACGTTCGGACGTGACGGGTGCATGGTGATGTTATGCACGCAGTGACCGACCTCCGCGCTGGGATCGGGAAGTTCGCCGCCCGAGTAGAGTCCTTGGTTGATAGGCAGCCAGCTTCGGCCGCCATCCTCGCTGCGGAAGGCGCCTGCCGCCGAGATGGCCACGAAGATGCGCTCGGGGTTCGCCGGGTCGAGCAAGATGGTGTGCAGGCACATCCCGCCCGCGCCCGGCTGCCAGAGGTGACCCTTCACGTCGCGCAGGCCAGGCAGCTCGGTCCAGGTCTGGCCGCCGTCGGTCGAGCGGAACAGGGCGGCGTCTTCCGCGCCCGCATAGACGGTATCAGGCTCGGTCGGCGAAGGTTCCAGCCGCCAGATGCGCTTGAACTCCCAGGGACGCTGGCTGCCGTCATAGAACAGGTGCATGCCAGGGTCGCCCTCGTATCGGAACTGGTTGCCCACGGGCCCCCAGGTCTGCCCGCCATCGTCCGAGCGCTGGATGATCTGCCCGAACCAGCCCGAGGTCTGCGAGGCGTACAGACGGTCTGGATTCACGGACGAGCCGTGCATGTGATACACATCCCAGCCCGCGAAGTGCGGACCGCTGATGTCCCACTTCTGGCGCTTGCCGTCCGAGGTGAGGATGAATGCGCCCTTGTGGGTGCCGACCAAAACGCGAACTTTGCTCATATCTCGATCCTTTCTAAAGTTGGTTGGGATTCGCAAACGACAGGCCATTTTCAGTAAGGGTGCGGCGCAAGGCCTCCAGCGCGTTGGGACCGATGCCGTGCAGTTGCTTCACGTCCGCTTCGCTAAACTTGGTCAGTTGTGCGAGGCTGTGGATGCCCGCATTGGCCAATGCGCGTCGAGCGGGTGCTGCTAATTTGGGAAGATCGTTCGTGGGGGAGGGGGACATGGACTCGCTTTCCGTTACGAATAAAAAGGGTGGGCAAAACGAAAGTCCTGCCCACCCGCCCGATAAAAAGATTCTAGAACAAATATTCTGATACGTCAAGTCCGAATTTACTTCTCTTCGGATGCGTACAGCCTCCACACGGCCAGGGAGAAAAACAGCAGCGCATACCCAAGCAGCGCGGCGGACGGCAGCAGCACGGACTCGAATCCCAGCCCGCGCGCGACGATGTTCTCGAAACCGTCCATGCCCCAGGCCACGGGCGAGACGTGTCCAACGGCGCGGAAGGTGGCCCCCGTTACCTCCAGCGGCACCCAGGCTCCGCCCAGGCCCGCAAACACGAACATGGGGATCAGCGAGAAGGTGATGGCCTGCTCCTCGCTCTGGGCCGCGAATCCGATCAGCAGTCCCAAGGCCGAGATGCACAGCGCGGCGCTGACCGCCACCAGGGCGGTGGCCTCGGGCACGCGGAAATAGTCCACTTTGAGGATGACCTGGCTGAAGACGATCAGGATCGTGAACTGGGTGAAGAGCAGCAGGAAGATAGCCAGGAAGTGACCGAGCGCCACGTCGATGCGGCGCGTGGACGTGGTCAGCAGGCGCTGCAGGGTGCGCGTCTTGCGTTCGGTGACGATGATCTGGGCGGCCGTCAGCAGGCCTGCGATGGCGAACTGGAGCATCATGCCAGGGGCGGTATGCGCCAGTGCCGCGCCCGAGTCGCTGACCTTGGCCACGGCGGGACTCTTCGTCTCGGTCACGGCGATGGGCGGGTCGTTCCAGGCGTCCAGGGTCTTCTCGAAGGCGTAGTGGAAGGGCATGCGCTCCGAGTCGATGCGCTCGATGATGGTGGCCGTGCGCACCGCGCCGTCCAGACGGCTGGTGATGCGCAGCAGCTCCGCCTCGACGCTAGTCCAGGCCGTGGAGTTGGTGTCGGCGATGACGATCAGTCGCAGGTCCGTGCGGTTCTTGAGCACGTCGCGTCCGTACCCATGCGGGACGATGATCGCGGCGGCCAGATCCCCGTTGGCCACCTGCTGCTCCAGATCAGCAGGGGAGAGGAAGACATTTTCGCGCAGGGAGATCAGGTCCGATTCAGAGAGCAGGTCGTGCAGCGAGTCGGTCACCCAGTGATTATCCTGCGAGAGGTAGCCCACGGGCAGGCGCGAGTCGGAGTTCCCGCCGAAGCCGCCAAAGGCGTAGCCGAACAGGAAGGTGAACAGGATCGGCATGAGCAGCAGGAACATGAAGGTCTTGAAGTCCCGCATGAGCTGCAGGAGGTCTTTGAAGGTGATGTCGAGGATGCGGATCATGGCCTGCTCCTATACATAGCGCCGATTGAAGCGCAGCACACCGACGATGAAGAAGGCCGCGCTCCAGACCAGCGCAATCAGGACCGTGACCAGCACCGCGCTGAACGGCTCGCCCTGCATGGACTGCATCAGCCCGCGGATGGCCCAACCCTGCGGCACCAACAGCGAGACCGTGTCGCCCATCGTTTTGGCGATGGCCGAATTCATGGCGAAGATTTTGATCATGCCCATCATGCCCGTCACGGTCAGCACACCGCCGAAGACCACACCGCCTTGTTTGGTGTTTTTCAGGAAGGAATTGACGAACACGCCGAACGAAGACGCGGTCAGGATGATTCCCAATGCCGCCAGCGCCACCGACCCGAGGTCTCCCCACTGGATGCCGAACATGAGGCGGGCGGCCAACAGCAAGACGGTCACCTGCACCAGCACGGTCAGGAAGACCGACAGCAATTTGCCCGTCAGGATGGTGGCCTGGGAGGTGGGTGTGGTGAACAGGCGCGGCAGGGTGCGCTCTTCCTCTTCTCTGAGGATACTTTGCGCCACGGACGTGCCCGTGTAGAAGGCATAGAAGACCAGCATCCCGCCCATGATGGGACCGATGATGGTGAGCAGAATGTTCTGTTTCTCCTCCGCCTGACTTTGCTTCGCGCTGGCAGGCGCGCGCACGTCCAGCAGTTCGGCTTCCACGTCGTCACTTTGGGCCAGCGATTCATCCAGGTATTGCTGGACGAGGATGCCCGTCTGGGCGTAGTCCTCCGTCGAGGCGTCGTCGAGGAAGACGTTGACCGCGATCTTGACACCGCTCATGCCGTCCATGAAACGCTCAAGGATCGAACGCATGATGGCGGGACCAATCGTCAGCGTGGGGTCCTGGTAGAACTCGATGACGGCCTTGCCCTTTTCGACGTCGGCGAACTGTTCGGAGAAATCGGGCGGGATGATGAGCGCCACCTGCGCCTGCTGGCTGTCCACCGCGGCGCGGGCCGAGGCGGCGTCGGCGGCGAAGCGGACCTCGATCAGGTCGGCCATCTCGTCGCTTTGCAGGATGTTGACCACCAGGTCGCCCATTGTCTTGGCGGCGCGTCCGCCTGGGATGTTCCTCGGGTTGATCTGAAACTCGGGGCCGCCCTCGTCCAGGTTCGCGATGACGACCGCCGTTCTGGGCAGGTCGAAGCCGCCGTTCTGGGCCATGTTGCCGAACATCAGGTAAAACATGCCCGTCACCATCAGCGGCACCACAAACATAAAGACCACCGCAAAGAAACTGCGGAAGGAGCGGGTCATGTCTTTCAGTGCAATGTCGAAGGCTTTCATGATGTCAGTCACGCAGTGCGCGTCCCGTCAGGTGCAGGAAGACGGCTTCCAGATTGGGCTCGCGGATGTCGACCGAGGTGATACGAACCGCCTGACGCGTGGCCGCCTCGAACAAATGCGGCAGGACCTGGTTGCTGTCGGCCACCAATAAGCTGATTTTCTCATCCTCGACCGAGGCCTGCTCCACCCCTTCGACGCTTTGCCAGGCCCCGAGGATTCTCTGTGGCTCGGCGTTGACGGTCAGGTCGATGCGCGTCTGTCCGCCGACCAGTTTGACCAGCTCATCGTGGGTGCCGCTGGCGATCATCTGACCGTGGTCCATGATGCCGATCTGGTCGGAGAGTTCCTGAGCCTCTTCCATGTAATGCGTGGTGTAAAGGACGGTCATGCCCTGGTCTTTGAGCGCCACCACGCTGTCGAGGATGTTGCGCCGTGACTGCGGGTCGATGCCGACCGTGGGTTCGTCCATGTAGATGACTTTGGGTTTGTGCAGCAACGCCACACCGATGTTGACGCGGCGTTTCATACCACCCGAATATTTGCCGACGCGCTCGTTGGCGCGCTCGCGCAGGCCGATGATGTCCAGCACCTCGTCCACGCGTTTCTTGAGTTCCGATCCGCGCAGGCCGTACATCTTGCCCCAGAAAGACAGGTTCTCGTGCGCGGTCAGGTCTTCATATAAAGCAATATCCTGCGGAACCACGCCCAGAGCGGATTTGACCCCGTTCCCGTCCGAGCGGATGGAGTGGCCCATGATGCGCGCATCGCCGTCATCGGGCCGCAGTAGGCAGGATAGCATGGAGATGGTGGTGGTCTTGCCCGCCCCGTTCGGGCCAAGCAGGCTGAAGATCTCTCCCTGTCCCACCTTGAAACTGACACCCTGCACGGCTCGATTCTCTCCAAAGGCCTTGTGCAGGCTTAAGACTTCGATTGCTGGCAAATTTTCCATTCAATGCTCCGCATTAAGTGCTTTGTTACAATATTCACATTGTATACGGAAATGGAAGGAATGGGTTGTGGAATTGAAAAACGGACTTCCCAGGGTTTTATCTTGGAAGTCCGTTTTTTTGTGCATACACGAGCATTCGTTGCTACCCGGGGGCTCCCTCGGTGTTGGCTTGAACCCGCCCAAACATATTCGCGAGTAGAAGAAAAACGATGGGCCCTGCTGCACCCCAACCGAGGATTCCAATCATGATTGCCTGTGCAGGCGAGATCGCAAGCCACACCAGGCCTGCTATACACAGGACCCCGCTCAAGGTCATCACAAGGCGTAGCGCAGTTTTGAGCAAGTTTCCACCAAAGACCGGTGCGGCCAGCAGCATCGATATCCCAAAGAACCAATCCCAGACAAAGTTGTCCAGAACGAATGCAGGGGCTGGCCATCTACACGGAAGGAACAAAGCCTGCCACGAAGTCGAAAACAGATCGGACTGGCTGCTCACCATAAGCAGCAGGAAATTGATGCAGGAGGTGATGGTCACACAAGCGACCATGAATGCGAGGGCTGCGAGGCTATAGGGTTTGTGGCTCGGCGACGCATAGCTATGGATTGTAACCATCGAGAGCAGCAGGAACGGTCCCATGATGACGACCAGGAGAGCCATGATTGAGAGGTAGGGCCCACTCTCCACTGCCGCCCCTTGCGACACGTAGGCCAGCCCAGATACGATTGCATAAACTTCACTGACGGCGAAGGTCATCCAGGCAGCGATAATTCCCAGAGTCCTGGCTTGCGCAGTGAATGTCGAACTCGGTAAGGTGCTGGAATGCATCATGCGTGCCTCCTATGCCAATGTCTAAGTATGGATCCTGTCGCGCTTTTACACCACCTTTATTCGCGTATTTCTATTATAAGATTATCCTCTGTTTGAAGGCAAGAAAGGAAGTCATCCAGGCCGCCTATTTCATCCGCTAACTTGTATTTTTCACCCTCAACCCATAGTAGTAGTGCCCAAATTCCACGCCGTCAAACTCTGCCACTCGCGGTAGATGTCCCCAGCGCTCGAAGCTGAATTTCTCCAGCAACCTGATACTGGCTTCGTTGCTGTCGATCAGAATGGCAAACAGCGTTTTGACCTGGAGGATGGGACACATCTCGATGGCCTGTCGCAGCAGCTTCGAGGCGACTCCCTTGCGGTGATGGTCAAAGTGGACGTAGTAGCTCACCTCTGCGGTGTGGCGGAGCGCCATACGCCCAGGTCGGTAGGCGCTGAGGGTCAGATACCCGAGGATGGTGTCATCCTCTTCCGCCACCAGAATGGGATGCTTGTCGGCAGGGTGCGCCTCGAACCAGGCTTTCTGCTCTTTCACTGACACAGGCGTGAGGTCCGCGGTCTTTTGGCCGACTGCAATGGCTTGATTGTAAATTTCGACTATCGCCCCAAGGTCTTCAATCTTTGCGATCCGAATGTTCATTTTTTCCTAAACCGTGGTTCACGGTCCATGACCGTGAACCATCGGTGCCCAGACGATATTCCAGAATGGAGATTGCCTTTAGCTGACAGCCTTTTTTACAAGCTCGATGATTCTTGCCTCCTCGGCGGGGGTCAATTTGTTCAATGCAAAGGAGGTCGGCCACATGTTGCCTTCGTCCAACTTTGCGTCGGGCTGGAAACCGAAGGTTGCATACCGTACCCCGAACTTGCCTGCCGCCTGAAAGAAGCAAATGATCTTGCCGTCCGCATTGGCATAGGCAGGCATTCCATACCAGGTCTTCGGCATGAGCTCCGGTGCGGAGGCTGTGATGACTTCGTGAATCCTCTTTGCCATGGGACCATCCTGTCCCTTCATCTGTGTAATTGCCGCGAACACGGCCTTTTCGCCTTCTTCCCTGTTCTTGTTCGCGCGCGCTTCCGCCTTCATCTCCTGGGCGCGGGCCTTCATCGCGGCCTTTTCCGCGTCCGTGAATCCTTCGCCAGACTTCCTGACGGTCTTTTTTGCATCGGTCTTGGGACTCATAAAATTCTCCTTATCTAATTTTGATACTTGCACCAAAGTAAATTTAGTTATATAATAAAGATACTTCAAAAAAAAGATAATGTCAAGGGTATATTTCTATGACGAAATCCACAAAGACGGAATTGAAGAAACGAGCCTTGATGGCAGTAAGGGAGTATGGGATCCATCTAACACTGTTCCGAAACGCCATGAGCGAATGGGCGGGTCTTAACATAACTGACATGGAATGTCTCAGATTGTTATTCCTCAAAGGCATTGCTACACCTTCTGAGCTTGCCAGGCAGACGGGGCTTACCTCTGGCGCGACAACCGCCATGCTTGATCGCCTGGAAAAGGCTGGCTTGATTGAGCGCCGACCTAATCCTGAGGACCGTCGCGGGACCCTGATCGTTCCAGCGGAATCGAGTGCCGAAAGGGCCGCGTCATGGTTTGAATCGGCGAGAAAGGCGCAGGACGAGTTGGTCTCAAGTTATTCGGAAAGTGAACTGGAGATCATTGCTGATGCCTTCGAAAGATTTACTAAACTATGGGATCAGGAACGTGCGAAGATACAAATGGGTCGATAGCGCATTTGGATTCCCCACTAACTTATCCGATGGTGTGTAATTTCCAGCAGGACTAGTCGACGAATGGGCTGAGGCATGTAATTGTAGCGGAATCAGCCCAAAGTCAATGACAGCACCTGAAAAATGTGATCACATGAGCCTGATTCATGTAGTTGCCTGGTTTTGTTTGCCATCGAGGGCCATGTTTTGACGGATCCGCTCTGCCAGTTCGAGGCATTCGCTTTCAGGGATGTCGAGAAACCCGTTTTCAATCCCCAATGCTGCTAATTGTTGTTGTTTGAAGGGAACACCATAGGGCAGAGGGGCAATATGCCAATGAACGTGACGATTACCCTGCTGGCTCCCCAACGACAGAATATAAACACGTTCCGCTTCGACAGTCCGCCTCACGGCTTCTGCAACTTGATATATGCCTCGTTGCAGGGCAAGATACTCCTCTATCGTGAAATCGCCTGTTACTTGTTCCTTGTGCTCAATGGGGGCAACCAGCACATATCCATAGAGCGGGGGATATTTGTTGAGGAAAGATATAAACAAGTCGTTCCGATAAATAACGTGATTCCCGTTGGTTCGCTCATCGACCATTTCACATATAAAGCATGGTTGATTTTGAATTCGATCTATATAGGCATCTAAATCGAACGACTTGCGATTATTCATAAGAATGTTCCACCTTTTGCGGGGTAAGTTGTTGCATTTTTTCGTCAGGCAATCTACGGTTTGTGTAGGTTACATTCGGAATTTGGGCTCATACTGTGCCTCAGGAATCGCCACCACGCTCTGCCAGGCTTGTTCGAGATTATTGACAGACTTTGTCAGCTCCTGCGCTGTATTGCCTGGATGTGCCAGAATATGGTTGATCTGCTGAATGTACCCCGGTGGCAGAAGAGGAAACCCGGCGACCACTTCCATTACCTTTTTGTCCCGCAGAAAATATCTCTCGTTCAACGCAAATAACGCCTGAGTCATATTGGATGCCATGCGAGTCAGGCATCCTACAGTATTGTAAATATCGGCCTGAATGGCGAAGCCGCGGGCGTGGAGGAGGGTGAACTCTGCTGCCCACAATGAATCAGCGATGATCTTTTGTTTCAACTTCGGAGGATATACCGCAACGCTGCGTTTGAATTCGGCGATGAGCGCCTCAGGGTCGTAAAGCGGAATACAGATTTGCGTTTCGGCCAGGTAAATCACGCTTTGAAAGCCGTAGGTGGGCTGCTGATCATAGTCATGATGTGAGATGCCCTGCTGAGCTTCGGCAATCGTTTGTCGAAGCTGCTCCACGTTGCGATATAAAAAATCGACCTTGCCTTGCGGCGTGTGAATCCAGGCTCCCCCGTTGACCCAGGGGCCCCACTCATAGAATCCTGTGATAGTGGCCTTTCCATCCGCAGAAGCCTCTTCTGCGATATGCCTGATATCGTCGATTGAAAATGGATTGGACGGGAAATAATATAACCCAATATCAATATCGGATGCCTCATGTTGGGTGCCGCTTGCATAGGAACCACCCAGGACTATAGCAGATACGCCATGGATCTTGCTGAGTTGGCCGACGAGACGTTCAAGTAATGAGCGCTTCTGTTCGGGAAGATTCGGGATGCTGTTGAGCATTTTCAGATTCCATTTTTTGTCTGGTGGAAAGAAGTTATCCAATAATAGCCCTATATGCCTCTCCTGGATGCTTGCACTAGGGCAGGGGCAGCCAAGCTTCACAGAAAGGGATATGTCGTAAAAATGCTGAGGATGTTCGCAAAACCCTGGGCGGATTTGAACTTACTCCTGTCTGATTATATCGACCGAGATTTCCACTGCCGGGACTGTTCCTCGGTTCTCAAGCCAGTGCATGGTATTTCTATCTTCGGGCCAGCCCACCCCTGGCCCATAATCTGTAGTGACTCCGTCTCGATGGTCAGTGATCGTCCCTTCCAGGATGTAGACGATGCCGGGCCTGTCTTTATGGTCGTGAAGCGGGCCGAAGACACCTCCAGGCTCGATGGTCACCATGCGCATTCGAAGCTGACGCCCCGCCATGCCTTCGATTTCAGGGCCAAGATCGACCATTGCAAGTAACTGCACTGTGACACCTTTTGTCTCAGGAACTATCTGCTGGTTGCTCATCAGGTTCTCCTTTCTTTGTTTTCAAGGTCTAAAATTTTTGGGGCAAAACGACTGATTACCGCAAAATCTTCTCCATTGTTTTTCCTTTTGCAAGTTCATCAACCAACTTATCCAAGTAGCGTATGCTTTGCATCAGCGGATCCTCGATTTCTTCCACGCGAACGCCACATATTACGCCTTTGATAAGTGAGCGATTTGGATTCATGGCTGGCGCTTGCGCAAAGAAGGTTTCAAAATCATTTCCCTGTTCGATTTGCTGACGTAATGCCGCTTGGCTATAGCCGGTCAACCAGCAGATGATTTGGTCAACTTCTTCTTTCGTACGATTTTTGCGCTCTGCTTTTTGAACGTACAGCGGGTATACATTGGAAAACTTCATCGTGAAAATTCGATTATTAGACTTGTTGTTCATTGCCAATAAACTCCTTATAGCACTTTGCTTTACTACTTGCTTATATACGTCTTGGATTCTAATGCCGAAATTATTTTTGGACTTTTGGCTTCTATAGATTCAGGACACATAAAAAATTATAGCCTTCGGGAGAATCCAGGTCAATGAAGAAACCCGAAGACCGGCAGAAAAATAATCGCGGCTTCTTGATCGTCAGTGTTCACATCTCTCCGCCCGGTCTGCACAAATTCTGCACAAACGAAAAGTATCCTACGGAGAAATTCAAAGGAGAACACCATGAGTTTCTTTTCCAATCTATTCAAGAATAAAACCAACCGCATCTGGGGCGCCGCCCTGTTGGTGCTGATCCTCGGCCTGGCAGCCTGGCGACTCTTCGCCGTGCCTGCCTCTGCCAGTGCCACGTCCACAGCCAGTAACCAGGTGGAAGTGGTCTCGCTCGACGTCGCCGAGACGGTCGAAGCCTCGGGTTCGCTCGAAGCCCAACCCTTCGCCAGCCTGGCCTGGAAGACTGGCGGCACGGTCGAGGATGTGAATGTCCAGCCAGGGGACACCGTCCAGGCGGGAGACATTCTCGTCACCCTGCAGCCTGAGAGCACCACCGCGAGCATCGTCTCGGCTCAAGCGGACCTGGTCAACGCGCAGCAGAATCTCGACGACTTATTGCACTCCAGCACCGACTTCGCCCAGGTGGTCATCAACCTCAAGGACGCACAGGAAACCTACAATGACGCGGTCGATTACCTGGATTATTTGCAGAACGAGGACAAAATCCCCCAGACCTCGACCGAGGTCTATCTCAAGTCTACGCGCGCGGGCTACAAGTATCAATACAAGATCAAGAACTTCAAGGGTCCCGCCACCGAGGACATGCTGACCGAGGCCCAGAACGACCTGGCGCTCAAGAAGGCCAAGTTGGAAGACTTGCAGCGTGACTACGACCGCCTCAAGGATGGTCCCAACGCGCAGGACATCCTGGCCGCCCAGGCAAAAGTGGACGCGGCCCAGGCGACCGTCAACATGCTGCGCGTCATCGCCCCGTTCGACGGCGTGATCCTCTCGGTTGAAAGCCGCGTGGGCGATGTGGTCAGCGCTAATGAACTCTCCGTCAACCTCGCGGACCTGAATCACCTGTACGTCGAGACGCAGGTCGATGAGTCGGATGTGACCAAGGTCAAGGTGGGCGCTTCCGCCGACGTCACGCTGGATGCCCTACCCGGGCAGACCTTCATGGGCCAGGTGACCGCCGTCAACCCCGTCGGGCAGACCGTGGGCGGACTGGTCAAGTACACCGTGCGCGTCGAACTGGATCCCGTCAAAGATATGTTCCTGCCGCTCGGAGCCACCGCCAACGTGACCATCCATGTCAGCAATGCGCAGGCCACGCTGGCCGTGCCGATTATCGCCATCCAGAACGACAGCCAGGGCGAATATGTCTGGCTCTTGCAGAACGGACAGTCCACGCGTGTCGACGTGGTGGGCGGCGCGATCCTCGGTGACCTGGTGGCCGTGACGGGTGACCTGCAAGCGGGCGACCTGTTGCAGGTGGTGCATCAGAGCAGCCTCAGGGTGCCCAACCCGCTTGCGTCGGGAGGTAACAAATGATCCACGCCGAAGGGCTGACCAAGGTCTATCAGATGGGCGATAACGAGGTCCGCGCGTTGGATGGGGCCAGCTTTACCATCGAGAAGGGCGAGATGGTCGCCATCATGGGACCCTCGGGCTCGGGTAAGAGCACGCTCATGTCGATCATCGGCTGCCTGGACGTGCCCAGCAGCGGACAGTATTCGCTGGATGGCGTCTCGGTCGAGAGCCTGGGTGAGAGCGGCCTGGCCGAGGTGCGCGGGCGCAAAATCGGTTTCGTCTTTCAGCAGTTCAACCTGCTGGCGCGCACTAGCGCGCTCGAGAACGTGATGCTGCCATTGACCTATGCGGGTATCTCGGGCAAGGAGCGTGAGAAACGTGCCCGCGCCGCCCTCGAACGTGTGGGCCTGGGCGAACGAACACATCATGCCCCGAACGAACTCTCGGGTGGACAGCAGCAGCGCGTTGCCATCGCGCGTGCCATCGTCAATGAGCCGACCATCCTGCTGGCCGATGAACCCACAGGCGCGCTCGACAGCAAGACCGGCGTGGAGATCATGGACCTGTTCCAGCGCCTGCATCGCGAGAACGGCCAGACCGTCATCCTAGTGACGCACGACGCGCATGTGGCGCGTCACACCGAACGCATCATCCGCATCTCGGACGGGCACATCGTCTCCGACGAAGCCAACCCGAATCCCATTCAGGCGGGCGCGCCGCGCAACGATGAATAATTAATTCGTAGGGGTGAACGGCCGTTCGCCCCTACATTGAGGAACCATGTTATTTTCAGAAAATTTCAAGATCGCCCTGCGTGCCTTGCGCGCCAACAAGATGCGCTCGGTGCTGACCATCCTGGGCATCGTCATCGGCGTGGCGACCGTGGTCGCTTTGCTGGCCATCGGTAACGGCGCCACCGCCAGCATCACCAGCTCGATCCAGAGCGGCGGCTCGAACCTGCTGACCATCTCCCCGGGCCGCCAGCAGCAAATGGGACCCATGGCAGGCCAGTCCCGCCAGGTCAGCCACATGTATTACGCCGATTATCAACTGCTCGAACGCGGCTTGAAGACCAACATCACCGCCATTGTGCCCGTCTACCAGGCTTCTTACAGCGTCAAGTTCGGGGACGAGAGTTTCACTTCGAATGTCATCGGCGTAATGGAGGCTCACAAGGATGTGCGCTCTTTCACTGTGGCTGAGGGCCGTTTCATCAGCGACGGCGACAACAAGGCTCAGGCATTGGTGGCCGTATTGGGCGGCACCGTGGCCCACGACCTGTTCGGCGACCTCTCGCCGCTGGACAAGACTTTTTCCATCAACGGAGTCAAGTTCCAGGTGGTGGGTGTACTCGAATCCAAGGGCGCTTCGCTCGGTTCGCCCGACGACAGCATCTTCATCCCTATCGAGACGGGCTACAAAAAGTTATATGGCGAGACCGCCCTGTACAATAACAAGAAGACCGTCAATAACATTCTGATCTCGGTGGATGATACCGCCGCCATGGACACGGTCTCGGCGCAGGCGACGTATCTGCTGCGCCGTTCCCATGAGTTGAAACCCAGCGAGGAAGCCGACTTCAACGTGATGAGTCAGGCGGATACGCTTTCCACGCTCAACTCCGTCACCCAAACGCTGACCATCTTCCTGGGCGCCATCGCGGGCATCTCCCTGTTGGTGGGCGGTATCGGCATCATGAACATCATGCTGGTCTCGGTCACCGAGCGCACCAAAGAGATCGGCCTGCGCAAGGCGGTTGGCGCGACCAGGAACCAGATCTTGACCCAGTTCCTGATCGAGACCGTCACCCTGAGTTTGCTGGGAGGGATCATCGGCATCCTGTTGGGCGTGGGCATAGCCCTGGCCTTCAGCGTCTCGGGCCTGATCAGTTCGGTCATCACCGCCGATGCCATCTTGATGGCCTTCTTCTTTGCCCTGTCCATCGGCGTGTTCTTCGGCCTGTATCCTGCCATGCGTGCCGCGTCATTGCATCCGATGGTGGCGTTGCGATACGAATAATCTGTAGGGGCGACCCGTCGGGTCGCCCCTACCATTGCTATAATATCCTCATGCCCAAAAGAATCCTGCTCGTAGATGACGAACCCGAAATCCTTGAGATCAGCCGCGATTATCTCAAGGCCTCGGGCTTCGACGTGGTCACCGCCCGGGACGGCGCGCTCGGCCTCTCGGCGGCCCGCCGCGAAAAGCCCGACCTGATCGTCCTCGACCTGATGATGCCCGAGATGGACGGCCTCGACCTGTGCCGCGCCATCCGCCGCGAGAGCAACGTGCCCATCATCATGCTCACAGCCCGCGTCGACGAGGCTGATAAGTTGGTGGGCCTCGAAATTGGCGCCGACGATTACATGACCAAACCCTTCAGTCCGCGTGAACTGGTGGCGCGCGTCAAAGTGGTGCTGCGCCGCGTTAGCGGTGACTCGACGGCGGAAGTCATCCGTGTGGGAGAAGTTTCATTGGACCGCGCCCATTATGAGGTCCAGGTGGGGAAGCGCGCAATTCAGCTTACACCCACCGAATTCGAGATCATGGCCACGTTGATGAGTCAGCCTGGCCGCATCTTCTCGCGCACACAGTTACTCAACGCCGCGCATGGCGTGGCCTTCGAAAGCTACGAACGCGCCATCGACTCGCATATCCGCAACCTGCGCCACAAACTCGAACCCAGCGAGCTGATCGTCACTGTGCATGGCGTGGGTTATAAATTTCAGGCTGAGCCAAGCCGAAGCGAGGCCTAGATGAAATCCTCCGTCCACGAGATTCGCTCCCGCCTGTTGATGCTCCTGATCCGAGCCTTTGTCATCGTGCTGACCCTGTCATTTTTGTTCTTCCTCGCCATCACGGGATACTTCCTGGCTTATTCCTCCTCCACGCCCATCCCGCTGCCGTTCGCCAACCTGCTCGAAGGATATTACGCGGGGCACGGGAGTTGGAACGGCGTGGACGAAATCTTTACCCAGATCAAGACGGATGCGCTCCAGCCCATTTTGTTGGACGCCGACCAGCGCATCGTCCTTGACCGTCGGCCTGATTCCGTTTCGACGGTGGGGTCCCGCTATGAGCCCCAGCACGATGACATTACCTTCAAATTGACGGTAAACGACGAACTGGTCGGGTATCTGATTATTACTTCATTCACGCTGGCTGAACGTTTCGGGTTGGCGCGCGCCATCCTGCTGCCTGTGGGAATCATTTCCTTTATTCTGATCCTGTTCATGGTGATCGTAGCCACTTTGCTGATGCGGCGCTTCGTCAATCCGTTGGCCGATGTGATCTACGCGGCGCGCGGCGTGGCCGACGGCAAACTGGACACGCGCCTGCCCACCGAGGGTCCACAAGACCTGCGCAGCCTCTCCGAGAGTTTCAATGCGATGGCCTCCTCGCTCGAACGCAACGACCGTGAACGCCGCGATATGCTGGCCGACGTAGCCCACGAACTGCGCACACCGCTCTCCGTCATTCGTGGGTGGCTCGAAGGCATTGTGGATGGCATCTACCCTGAGAACGGGCCGCAGGTCTCGATGGCGCTCGATCAGACCTATGTGCTCGAACGTCTGGTCGAGGACTTGCGCCTGCTGACACTGGCCGAGTCGCGCCAATTGCCCTTCGACAGACATCCCGTGGACCTTGGACAACTGGTCGAGCGCACGCTGGAGGTCTTCTCGGCCGAGGCGCAGGAGAAGAACATCTCGCTGGCCTTCGCCGAGCGGGGCGGCGACCTGACCGCCAATGTGGACCCGCAGCGTTTCGAGCAGGTGCTTGGCAACCTGGTCGGCAACGCCATCCGCTACGTGCCCGAAGGCGGAAGGGTGTGGGTCACTGCCCACGGCGCCGCAGACGGCTTGTCGCTGACGGTCAACGACAACGGCCCGGGCTTGCCTCCTGAGGATCTGCCTTTCATCTTCGACCGTTTCTGGCGCAAAGAAAAATCCCGCGCGCGTGTTTCAGGTGGCACGGGACTGGGGCTGGCCATCGCCAAGCAACTTGTCGAGGCGCAGGGTGGACAAATCTTCGCGCGCAACCTGCCCGGGGGCGGATTGCAGATCGTCGTCGAATTGAAACGCATGGGATGATCAAAAGGCCCGATGACTCACTTTATAGTCATCGGGCCTTTTTCTATGGAGTAGGGGGCATGCGTGGATCTTTTCCCGGTCCTGAGAGTGGGCGTGGATTGGTGTTGAACTCGACGATAATCGGAGACGAAAACGACAGAATCACCACTCCGAACAGCAAAAGACCCAATATTTTGGAACGATTTGTCAGCAGCCACATCGGCCAGGAATCCAGGCCCAGATTGAGCATCAGCGCAAGGGCGGGTACAGCCAGGACAACGATCAGGATGTACATGATGCGCCTGGTATTCCGCGCGATGCGCCGTTTATATGCCTTGCGATGAATGATCGGTGTTTGGGTCATGTTTTCTCCAAGTTGTAGATGTGAAAGCTGCCTGACTGTCTGTAAGAAAATTAGTATAAACTGAAGCGGGTTATGCTCATTGTCGCGCCATAA
Organism: uncultured Anaerolineales bacterium; assembly: GCA_937928015.1. Lineage (GTDB taxonomy): Bacteria > Chloroflexota > Anaerolineae > Anaerolineales > Villigracilaceae > JACPVF01. The sequence goes on from CALFXA010000057.1 coordinate 18,109, forward strand.
ACCCTTCGATCTCCTCGATCGTGGTGGGGATGGCCGCCGACAGATTCTCGCATCCGTCGGCGGTGACGAGGATGTTATCCTCGATGCGCAGGCCGATGCCCCATTCGCGGACGTAGATGCCCGCGTCTACGGTGAAGATCATGTTCTCACTCACGGGTTCATCGTAGCCGCCGACATCGTGCGTGTCCAGCCCGACGTGATGAATAGCCCCGTGCCAGACGTATTTGCGAACCTCGGCGAAGTCATTCAACAGGCCCAACGCTTTGAGCCCCTCGAAGGACACCTCGCGGCAGGTGCGGTTCAACTGCGGGAAGAACATCCCAGGGCGGATCTGATCCATGACGGCGCGGTTGGCAGCGTAGGCCACCTGATAGAGTTGCGCCTGCCGCTCACTAAAGCGCCCGTTGGCGGGGAATACGCGCGAGATGTCCGTGCAATATTCGTCGTAAGCCGCGCCCACATCGGTCAGGACCAACTCTCCGTCTGCAAGCTGTGACATGGAGTTGGCGTAGTGCAGATAGAAGATGCGTTCCCCGCCCGCGATGATCGAGGGGAAGGCCGTGCGTCGCTGGGCATGCTGGGCCAGCTCGAAGTTGAACTCGGCTTCCAGTTCATACTCCATCATGCCAGGCCGTGTCACGCGCATCATGCGGCGGATGCCCGCCTCGGTGATGCTCATTGCCTTGCGGATGGCGTCGATCTCTTCGGGCGTCTTGATCTTGCGCAAGTCGGCCAGCAGCGGATAGCTGTTCTTGATTACCAGATGCGGATGCCGTGCCTGCATCTGTTTCGCGAATTCGCGCTCGATGTCGAAGGAACGCTCCGAGGCGCGCGCATCGAAACATAGCCACAGGGTGGAGACATGCTTGAACGAGAAAAGTTCTTCCAGTTCTCGACTCAAATTTTGGATGTCTTCGATACCTTCGATACCGCTCTTCTCGCATAACTCCTCCTCGGTGAGACGCCTGCCCGTCCAGACCTCCTGCTCCAGATTGGGTTTGAGCGCGAACAGGCACTCGCTGACCAGGTCACCTTTCTTGAGCAGCAACAGCGCAGACTGTTCCTGCTGAATGCCTGTCAGATAAAGGAAGTTACGATTGGCGAAGAACGGGAAGTTCTCGTCCGCGCTTTTGCGAATGCTTTCGCCGCTGAAGAACAGCATGGCGTCGTTCTCGGCCATGTGCTCGGCCAACTTGCGTCTGTTCTCGGTGTGGAAATTCTTGTCCATGGTTTCTCCTGTTAGCCTGCTTGAATTTCTCGTAATATTTTAACTTCATCTGCGCGGACACCTTGCTTGAGGAAGGATTTGCACAGCGAGTGGACGTCCCTTGCAAGCAGGGTCTGCGCGTTGGGGTTGTGCTTGAACTCGATGACCTGTGGAAAGTCGATGACCACCGCCTGCCCGTCGCGCCACAGCAGATTGAAGGTGGAGTAGTCGCCGTGGACGCGGCCCGAGCGCACGATCAACCTCAGGTTGTGGACCGCCTGTCGGAAGGTTTCCTCCGCCTCGGCCTGATCCGGCTTCAGGTCCGAGATGCGCGGGGAGGGGATACCGTTTTCGTCGCCGATGAACTCCATCAGGATAACGAGTCCGCTCACGGCTACAGCTTTCGGCACGCGCACGCCAAAATCGTGCAGGTGCTTCATCTGCATGAACTCTTCCTGCACCCACAGGACTTGATGCGCGTCGAGACCCTTTTCGCTGCCCTGCTGGATGGCCTTCTCGATACGCGAGTCTCCGATGAATCTGCCTTCGCGATACATCTCATCGCGCTTGAAGGAGCGTACCCGCAGGTCGGTATAGATCTTGACCGCTACGAAGCCATCCGCGTTGCGGCCGAGGAAGACCGAGCCTTCCTTGCCCGTCTTGATACCCGAGAGCAGCTCGTCCAGCAGACCCATTTTGGAGAGCTGATTCAAGTCGGCGTTCTCGAATTTTGTATTCGGATTCAAGGCCTTTTCGCCGCTGGCGATCAGCTGCGTGACGGTCTGCCTGCCTTTCAGTTTGTGCTTTTTACTGCCAATCTTTATGAAATTCTGTGTTTCCAGTTCGTCTGCATCCAATGCATTTGGATTTATTTTCATGTTTTTCCTGTACAGGCCATCCTGCGCACACCAGTAAAAGCGCAGGTTTCCGCCCTGCATGGGACGAGAATCAAAAACCGCAGGGCTGTGATGCGCGCCTGCGGTTGGAAGCAAAACGAACGGTGAGATCGTTACGATCCACCTGCGGGAGGCGCATTCAAAACATACTGTGGGTTTGAGAAAATGGTTGCCATAAGCACGTGCCTCCTTTCGTGGATTTGGAACAGTGTCCTTATTGTATGTGAGGGCAGTGCGGGTGTCAAGAAGGGGGGTGAAAATTATTTCTTACAATCTTCATCGTCACAGCATTCCGCATGGATGTTTGCGGCCTTTTCAAATGCCTCTTTGCCCTCGTTGATCGAGAAGTAAATCAGCCCGAATGCGCCGAGGCTGTCAATTAGACCGAACCCTGTGATTTGGTAGATAAAACTTGAGGCTAGCAAGACCACAGACATGTAAATGCATACCATTGTGCAATTCGCGTCTGCCAAAATGGGGGATGAATGAAGAGCGTGACCCACCTTACGCTTACCCTGTACCAACGCCCACATGATGGCAATGGAAATCAGTGAAATGATCAGGCCGGGCAAGGTCGTGGTCGGTTTGTGGACAGTAAAAAGGTTGTAAATACCTGTCGCGCCAAGGCCTAAAGCGAGTAGATAAAATGATGTGCCCGTAACGCGTAGTGCAGTCTGTTCGAAATGCGAACGTGAAGTATCGGGATTCTTGCGAATTCGAAGTACCATCGCAAGGATGCCAATCCCCGATATGACTTCAATGAACGAATCCACTCCGAACCCAAAGAGCGTAAGCGCCTCATCCTGAACGCCAAAATAGGTGGAGATGAGACCCTCAGCGAGATTGTAGAAGACCGTAAAAAACGCCAACCAGAGCGCATATTGCCAATATTTATTTTCTGTAGTTTGAGGAAGGGTGGTCATGAGAATACTCCTAAATTCTTTGCAGGCCTGTTTCTTTGTTCAATTGCTGATTACCTATCTAGGCAGATATTCACGCATCTGCTTATACAGCGGAGTGAGCGTGTCGATCTCGCACGTCCCATCAGAAAAACTGTAGGTCGTCTCGAAGTCTTCGTAGCTGAGCGCCCGCCAGAGACGACCATCTGGGTCAATGACCAACGAGTGGCCCACGCCGCCGCGAAATATGCGTGACCCATCCGTTCCATTGTATATCGTGCAGGTCCAGGGACGCTCTGCTGGGTGGGCGGCCATGTAGCTTTCGATTTCGCGGACCATTTTTTCGAAGATATGAATGCGGTCGCTCATGGGTGCTTTGAGGGTTTCGACAATCGCGCGACTCAACATAGCATCGGCTGGCGAAGTGAGGATTCCCGATTGGAGAGTGGTGTTTTCTGTCATTTGTTTTCCTGCGCAGAATATACTTTCAATCAGAATGAATCAGAGGGGCGGTTCTGCCTGCCAAGATAATTTCCATGTTTTGCTAGACAACGGCTTTCTGCAATTCATCCTATTCGCATGTTTAGTAATTATAAAGTGCTTCCTGTGCTCTGACGTGTACATTCTGACAGTTAAAAAGCCCGTCTCACATCGAGACGGGCTTTTTGTGGTTTCCTTTTACGCAGGCACTTTGTCGAGTTCTTTTTGCGCGTGTTCGTAGCCGCGACGCAAGGCCTCGAAATTCTTGGGGAGCAAATGTTTGTGGCGGGCGGGCAGGTGTCCTTCGAGGGCTTTCTCTACGTCCTTGATCGATAGTTCGGTCAGCGAGGAGAGCAGCGCACCCACGGCCACCATGTTGGTCAATTTCTTGTCACCAATTTCCTCGGCGATCTCGTTGCAAGGCACGAGGATGGTATGGATGTCCATGCGTTTCGCGCCGCGATCCACCATGGACTGGTTGACAATCAGCGTGCCGCCCGTGGCGAGCATCTGCTCGTATTTGTCGAAGGAGGGCAGGTTGAGGGCCACCGCCAACAGCGGATGTTGGACCAGCGGCGAACCGATCTCCTCATCCGCGATGACGACGGTGCAGTTGGCCGTCCCGCCGCGCATTTCAGGCCCATAGGAAGGAATCCACGTGACGGCTTTGCCCGCGTCCATGGCGGCATAGGCCACGACCTGGCCTGCAAACAGCACGCCCTGTCCGCCGAAGCCCGCAATAATGATCTCTTTTTGCATAGGTTCACTCCGTTCACGGTACATCGGGAGTCGGACATCGGGTTTCATCCCGATTTCCTATTCCCGATTCCCGCGATCCTAAATTTTCACCTGTTTGATCGCCTCGCTGACCTTGTAGTCACCGAGCGGATAGGCAGGGATCATATGCTCTTCCACGAACTTGAGCGAGTTGACGGGTGTCATGCCCCAGTTGGTGGGGCAGGTGGAGAGTAATTCCACCATCGAGAAGCCCAGTCCGCGCACCTGGGTCTCGAAGGCCGTGCGGATGGCCTTCTTCGCCAGGCGGATGTTCTTCGGGTCATGCAGTGAGCGGCGCACGCAGTAGCCGACGCCATCCAGCGTCGAGATCATCTCAGACATGCGGATCGGGTAGCCCTGGCTTTCCACGTCGCGCCCGTTGGGCGAGGAGGTGGTCTTCATGCCAGGCAGGGTGGTGGGAGCCATCTGTCCGCCCGTCATGCCGAAGTTGGCGTTGTTGATGAAGATGACCGTGATGTTCTCGCCGCGCGCCGCCGCATGGACGATCTCGCCCATGCCGATCGAGGCCAGGTCGCCGTCGCCCTGATAGGTGAAGACCACGCGGTCGGGCAACACACGCTTGACGCCTGTTGCCATGGCGGGAGCGCGCCCGTGCGGGGCCTCCACGAAATCGGTGTCAAAATAATTGTAGGCAAAGACCGCGCAACCCACGGGTGCCACGCCGATGGTGCGGTTCGTCACGCCCATTTCTTCCAGCACTTCCGCCACCAGACGGTGCGCCACGCCGTGCGTGCAGCCCGGGCAGTAGTGAGTGGGAGTCTCGGTAAAGGATTCGGGTCGTTCGTAGACCAAAGATTCAGGAGCAGCCATTTTTACCTCTATTTGACTTCAGCCATGCGGGCCAGCCAGCCGTCGATTGGGTCGGTCTGCACCGACAGGTTTGCGCCGTTCACACGCTGGACCTCGTGCAGGATCTCATCGGGGAACGGGACCATGCCGCCGGGGCGTCCGTGGAATTCTACAGGGACGCGTCCACGCACGGCCAGCCGCACGTCGCTAAGCATCTGTCCCATGTTCATTTCGACCACCAGAAAGGCTTTGGCCTGACCTGTGAGCTGGTCGATGACCTCGTAGGGGAACGGGCTGACGGTGATCGGGCGCAGCAAGCCGACCTTGATGCCCTGGGCGCGCGCCGCGCGGACAGCGGAGAGGGACACGCGTCCCGCCGTGCCGAAGCCGACTACCACGATCTCGGCGTCGTCGAGGAAATATTCCTTGTAGCGCACCTCGTTGGCTTGCACTTCCTTCCAGCGATTGGCAAGGCGCAGGTTGGCTACTTCTTCCGCCGCGGGTTCGATGTAAATGGAAGAGAGGATGCGACGTTCGCGGTTGAGTGCACCGTTCGTGGCCCAGTCCCAATTGCGTTCGACGATGGGTTTCATCTCGGGCATTTCGGCGGGTTCCATCATCTGGCCCACCGAGCCATCGAGGATCATCATCGAGATCATGCGATACTTCTCGGCCAGGTCGAATGACAGCCCCATCATGTCGATGGCTTCCTGCACCGAGGCGGGAGCCAGCACGATGCGCGGATAATCACCATGTCCGCCGCCGTGGACGGCCTGGTTGTAGTCAGCCTGCGAGGGGGCGATGTTGCCCAGCCCAGGTCCGCCGCGCATTACGTTGACCAACACCGCGGGCACTTCGGTCCCAGCGATGTAAGAGAGGCCTTCCATCATCAGGCTCACGCCCGGGCTGGAGGAGGTGGACATCACGCGCACGCCTGCGCAGGCTGCGCCGTACACCATGTTGATCGCGCCCAGTTCACTCTCGGCCTGCACGAAGGCACGGCCCAGTTCAGGCATGCGGCGCGACAGATATTCGAGGATTTCGGTCTGCGGGGTGATCGGGTAGCCGAAATAGGCCTGCAACCCCGCGCGGACGGCGGCCTCGGCGATGGCTTCATTGCCTTTCCAGAGTTCTTTTGCCATTGTGTGTTTTTCTCCTGTAGGGCACGGCGAAGGGATGAGCGGACGGCTGAACCGTCCTGCCGTGCCCATACAACTGGGTCATCCTGCGGCGGGCACAGCTTTCGTCACTTCCCGATAAACGGTAATGGCGGCATCGGGACAGACCAGGGCACAAATAGCACACCCCGTGCATCCGTCTTTGAACGTGTGCGCGGGGTGGTAGCCCTTCGGGGTAAGGCGGGACATGTCCAGTTCCATTACCTCCTGCGGACATGCGCTGATGCAAAGTTCGCATCCTTTACAGTAGAGATCGCTTACTTCGATCCAACCTTTCGCGGGCATTCATTTCTCCTTATATGAGAAGTTGGACAAGAATAGGCGGCATTCGTCGCCATCCTGATTATGTCCCTTTGTGAATGTCCCTGCCAGTGTAATGCGTCATACACACCGACGCCGAAGGTCATTGCTTTTTATGTGTCCCCGATGATGGAAATCATGGCAGTCGTCGCTGGATCAAACCTGCGGGCTGTTCGCGTAGATCCCTTCGCGGTATTCTCTGGGCGTGACGCCTGACCATTTCTTGAAGGCTTTGCGGAAGACGCTGGGCTCGGAGAAGCCCAGCAGGTAGGTGATTTGCTCGACCGAATAATTCTCGCGCAAATATTTTTGCGCCAGGTGCTGACGGACCTCGCGCAACAGGTCGCTGAAGACCACGCCTTCCTCCTCCAGCCGTTTCTGCAGGGTGCGTACGCTGACGGCCATCTCGCGCGCCACCTTCTCGATGGACAGAGACTCGTCGTCCAGCCGCGAGAGGATGATGCGCGTCACGGCGCGGGTGTGCTCGTCCTTGCGCTGCATCTCGTCGAGCAGGGTCTGGGCATATTGCTCGAAATGCGCCAAAAGGTCGGGGTT
>CALFXA010000058.1 GCA_937928015.1 uncultured Anaerolineales bacterium
CTGAATGGACATGCCCTCGATGTCGCGCAGCAGGAAGACCACACGCAGCTTTTCGGGCAGTTTCAGGATGGCCGCATCCAGGGCGCGCTTCGACTCGGTAGTGAGGAAATCAGCCTCGGGCAGGCAGCACCAGTCGGTCAACTGGACGGGGGTGGGCAGATTCCCCTCCTCGTCCTGGGGCTCCTCGGCGATCTCCACCTGCGGCTTTTGGCGGCGGATCAACATCAGCGCTTCGTTGACCGCGATGCGGTACAGCCAGGTGAGCGGGCTGGAGCGGCCCTCGAAATTTCCCAGCGATTGCAGGGCCTTGAGGAAGGTGTTTTGCAGCACATCCTCGGCGTCCTGCGGATTGCCCAGCATCTTCAGCCCCAACCGATAGATCGGCGAAGAAGCCAGGTCCACCAGGCGGGCGAACTCGGCGCGGTCTCCCGCTTTGAGGGCCTCCACCGAGATTTCGGTCTGCGTTTCATCCGTCATCATTTAGATACAAACCTCGTAAAAAAGTTACAGCGTGCAAAGTATAACCGATAACATTTTTCCCTTTCGGCAGAAAAGGAACGTCCACATGTAAAGAACGCGCGAGACGGGAAAAATTTACGCAGATTGGCATCACGAAAACGGCGGGATTAATGTCTATACTTTTATGATTTTTGATACTACTTGCATTTTTGATATGGGGATAAGATGGGAAAAATGTTGGACACTTTCACGGACATTCCTCTCTTTCAGGGATTCAGCGAGCGGCAAATGGAGCTGCTCCTGCCTCTCTTCCAGTCGTACGCCTGCCCCGAAGACACGATGCTCTTCGAGCAGGGCAGCAGGGCTGATTATCTGTACCTGCTCATGCACGGCGCTGTGGAAGTCCGCTACAAGCCCTACGACGGTCCGCCCATCGTGCTGACCCGCCTCAAGGCGGGCGACGTGGTCGGCTGGTCGGCGGTGATCGGCAGCCCCACCTACACTTCAGCGGCGCGCAGTACCGCCGCCGTGGAGGCCATCCGCATCCGCGGGCGCGATCTGGAATGGCTGTGCAGGGAACATCCCAACACAGGCTCGGTCATCCTCGACCGGCTGGCCCAGGTGGTCTCCTCCCGTTGGAAGAATGCCCGCGCGCAGGTCAAGTCCATGCTGCGCGAAGGGGTTGGCAGTTACAAGGCTTCTGGTCTGTAATCCCGAAAGGAGTTGACATGGTGACGCCCACGCAAGACCTCGAAGTGCAATTGCGCGGCCTGATCGAAAAACTGGACGCCTACGTGGAGCAATTTCACGGCGGTTCGGTGGAATTCGTGTCCTTCGACGGCAAAAACCTGGCCGTGAAATTGGGCGGCGCCTGCCTGGGATGCCCGCTCTCCCCCACCACCCTGCACGGATGGGTGGCGGGCACCGTCCATCAATTCTTCCCTGATGTGGAAGTCGTGCAGGCACAATAAAAAATTTACGATCAATTAGTCAAGCCACCCTTTACATGTGGCTTGACTTTGTTATGAGGGAAATCCATATGAGAAAAAATATCCAGCCGCTTCTCCTCGTTGTATTACTTCTGTTGCTTATTGGTTGTACAACACATACAACCACTTCTCCCTATCCCAACCCTCCTATTGTCACCGTTTCATCAATACCCGCCTCTGCCTTACCCACTTTGTCCCCAATCGGTAAATCCAGCAAAACAGCAACTCCAACTCCTACTTTTTCACCGCCAACAACAGAATATTGGCAAGGTTACCTCGCTGAACTTGAGAATCGGGATGTTTCCAATCATTCGGATGAAGAATTGTTTGATATGCTGATGAGGCAGTGGTTGGAAAAGTTTAGAATTGGATTGGTACCAGCCGACGCCATCTCAGATTACAGAATCGATGAAATAACGATCATCCAGAGGCCCAAAAAGGAATTTAAAGTCATAGCATGGATCAACTTTTCTGTTCAACCTGTCGCTCACTCGGGTGACTGGGCCAGCATAACCGTCCGCCTATCAGACCCAGGTGACCCCTGGAGCCATGTTGGGGGACATTTCGGCATTTATCAAGATGGAGACTCTCTGAAGCTTAAATTCTTGCCCAGCTGGGGCACATAAACAAAAAGAGCGGGCGCTGAAAACAGCATCCGCTCCTTTATTACAGGGTATATCGGCTTCGCCGCAGGTTTCCGATACGTCGTTATACGACTACGCAACCGCTGCGGATCCACTCAGCGCAAGAATTACTTTCTGGTCACGGCCCTGAACACCAGGAAGCCGCCGACCAGGATCAGCGCGGCGGCCCAGATGTAATTGACCCAGTTCATGAGCGAAGCCGTGGTCAATACACCCAGCACGCCCAACACCGCGGCGGGATAGTAGGCCCAGCGGTGACCCGCCAGCAACGCCACCAGCACGAAGGTCAGCGCCAGGCCGAGGAAGAACACTCCGCCTGTCTCGAAGGCGCCGATACGTTGAGGCGCAACGGTGATGACGGCCAATGTGCTCAACACGCCCGCGGGGATGATCGCCCACCAGCGCGAGCGGTCCATGATATATACCATCCAAAACGAAAGGGCGATGCCGCCCAGAACGACCATCCCGCTGAAATCACCCAACTGTTTACTGAAGAGGATGATTACACCTAGCGCCGCCAGCGTGAAACCAGGGAACACCGCCCACCAGTTTCCGCCAAACAGCAGCGAGAGAAAGGCCACACCCGCAAGCAGAAAAATCGAGCCCCAGAACACATCAGAGGCATTCTTAAGGGAGCCCATGGTCTGGGCCAGCAGCAAGCCACCGCCCAACAACAGGAGAGCGCCCAGCACAACACGAGGATCGAGCCGTTTCATCATGACAAATTCCTTTCGAGTCATAGAGTGCGGACCGAGGCCCGCACTCTGATAAATCAAGAAACTTTGATATCCGCCGCGCCCGCTTCGATCTTGATGTCGATCGCATTCGGAGCGGTCTCGAAATCGGGCGACTGATACCCATCGCCCATGCGCGGGAAGCGGGATGTATCCACGCTCAAAGTAGCGGCTCCCGTCGATGCGCGGATGCGGGCCGCCACGCCCTCGGGCACGGTCAACTTCAATGAAGCGGCGCCCAGGCTGAAATCCGCGCTCAAGCGGCCTTGGGCAGGCAGGCGGACGCGCGTGTCGCTGGCGCCCGTCTCCACCTTGAGCGAGGTCAGGCGCAAATCCTTCAGGTCGGCCTCGGTCTTGTTGGCACCCATCTGCAGGATCAGGTCCATCGGGATTTCAGTGTTCAGGCGCATGTCCCAATCGAAGCGCTCCCAGTTGCCGAAGAAGAAGGGGAAACTCGTCTGCGGCGGGCTCATGCGGACCTCAAGCCTGCTCCCGTTTAAGCGGGAGTCCTGTTCGAGGCCGCCCGCGAAGGCGCCATCGGCCAGGTTCCCACCCAACACACCGCCGCCGATACGCAGCTCGCCTGCGCCATGATTGACGCGCACCGTCGCTTCGCTCGCGCCCTGCAAACTGACGGAGCCCTGCTGATTGTCCAGGCGCGGGCGCAGGAACACGCTCAAGACCAGCCAGCCGCCAAAGAGGATCAACACCAGCGGCCAGAAGAACGACATGGGGGAGACACCATTGATGCGCACGCCCATCTCGCCCGCCAGCATCAGGCCGCCCAACAGGAGCAATACCACTCCCCAGCCTAACGCCGACCTATTCATTGAAGCCTCCGTTGTTGCGCCGCAGGGAGCGGAACAGACCATTGCCCAACACCCACAGGCCAAGCAGGATCAACAGAATGGCGGGACCATACTGGCCGAGCAAAGCCCACTTGCCAAACAGGGACGAGAAGACCAACACCAGCACCGCGCTGATCACCATCAGGTTGAGTCCACTGCGCAGGTTGCGGCGCGTGTTATCCCCCAACAGGCCCGCCACGATGGAGCCCACCCCCACGAAGCCAGGGATCAGCAGCCACATGAACCAATCCGAGTAGCTACCGATCTTCTCGAAATAATAGAAGAGTCCGCCGATGCCCGCCACGATCGCGGCAGGGACCGCCATGCCCGGTGCGCCGAGGATCAGCCCGAGCACGAGCAACCCCGCGCCGATCAACACCAGGTTGAAGGGCCATTCCGAATAACGCGCCACCAGTTCGTGGAAGGCGGGCAGGCTACGGTCCGCGAAGAACCAAATCCCTGCCAGAACGAGCAGGATGCCCAGTACCAGTTGGGTGCGGCCTTGTCGAGTCATAGTGCATTCTCCTTTTTAAGACAATGAGTTCGTACTTCCATGATAGCCGAAAGCGGACGATTTGCAACGGCCACTTGACCAGTAGGATATACGCGAAATGGTCGGCTTCGTTGCTGAAAGGACTCTCCAGAAACGAAGCTTTTGATGCCCGATCAGGTCAGCAGGTCAGGCAGCGCAAACCACTCGCCAGACAAGTCTTTGCGCGTGACAGAGTCAGCCAGCGTGCCTGCCGTCACCAGTCTTGCCAAAGTGCGGTTGGCGATCTCATTCGTCCAGCCGAAGAGCTTGGTCACGTCCCGCGTCTGGACCGCGCCCACCATGCGGACGTACAGTTCGGCCAGCTTTTGGCGCGCCTCGGCCTCGCCGATGGTCCGCGCCTGTTCGGGCAGGTCGGGAAAATGACGCGAGGTCAGCTCATAAATGTGGGCATACCTCCACGCCCCCGCCTGCGCCACGCCGACAGGCAGAATCTTGAAATCGGCCTGCAACTGGTCGAGCGCCTTGTTGAACTCGGTCTCCTTCGCGTTGGCGAGCTTGGCCTTCTTGCGTAGGTCCAGGGTGTGCATGGCACCCTCGTCAAGCAGGGTCTCATACACCTGCTTGGCCGCCTGGGACAGACGCCCTTCGTGATAAGCAATCAGGTAATCCTCTTCGGGCGAGCCGTAGTTTTCGGAGAGCGCGTAAAAATAGGGTGCGACCTCCAGCGAGATCATGGTCCCTTTGCGGCGCAGAATCTTGCCGTAGTACCAAACCTTCTTATCGAGCGCGCCATCCTTCCAACCCCAGGTGATGTGACCTGGGTCATCGTGTTTGTCGGCCACAGGACGGTCACCTGCGGTGGCGACCCACAGCGAAGGTAGGTTAATGCCTTTGATCGGCCAGAAGTAAGCGAAACCGCGCTCATCCACGAAACGGAGCGCGTCGGCGGCGGAGGCCAGCCGTTTTGACGGAGGCAGGCCAAAGGTCCGCGCGCGGTGAGTCTTGAGTTGTTTTAAATCCAGAGTGGGCATGGGGTGATTCTAGTCCATTTCCTTCCTAACGTCATTGCGAGCCGCCGATGTTCTTTCGGCGGCGTGGCAATCTAACTATAACTTGAGA
>CALFXA010000059.1 GCA_937928015.1 uncultured Anaerolineales bacterium
GAGATATCCACTCGTGACTGGAGTTCAGACGTGTGCTCTTCCGATCTTGCTCGTTGATCAGGCGGATATTCTTCTCACGCAGGACCGCCATCATGCCCTCGATATCGTCCACTTCGAGGCAGAGGTGATGCATGCCAGGTCCGCGCTTGGCCAGATATTTGGCGATGCCCGAGTCGTCGGTGGTAGGCTGGACCAGCTCCACTTCTGCGCCTGCCAGGGGCAGGAAGGCGACCTGGGATTTTTCGGCGGGGACATCGCGTAACTCGTGCAGGGGAATCCCCAGCGCGTCGCGCCAGAAGGACAGGGACTTTTCCATATCGACGACGACGACGGCTACGTGGTTGATGGCTTTGATGACAGGCATTGGTTTCTCCGTGTGAATAGACTGGTGGAAGTCATTTCGAAAGTGGCTGTCACCTTGAAACAACTATGCTACTTTCATGAACCCGAACAGCTTCCACATGCTGCGCATCATGCCGTGGCCGAAATCGGGTTTGAGAAATTGGTTGGGACAGGAACCTGGGATGACCGTGATGCCGTTGGCTTTGCACAGGTCCACGGCGCTCTGCGAGACGCTGGTCATGCCTTGCGCGAGGCCTGGCTTGGTTCCCATCATGCAGTGCATCCAGACCCGCTTCACGCCCAGGTCCACGCACTGCTGGACGATCTGTTCGGTCACTTTGGGGTTGGCGAGGATGAATACCCCATCGGGTTTCTCGGGCAGCGACTTGAGGTCAGGGTAGCACGGGTCGCCTTCGAAGGTGGAAATGCGCGGGTTGACCGCATAGACTGTGTAGCCATTTTCCTTGAACTTGCGATAGGTCAGGTTGCAGCCTGTATCGCGCTTGTCGGAGACGCCCACGACGGCAATCTTCTTTTGGGCCAGGAAATCCTGCACCAGGGTCTCGATCTTCATTTTTGCCTCCAATCGTATGAATCTTTCACTTTTTGACAGGCCAAGGGGCCAGACGGATCGCGCCCTGTCCACACTGGGCGGATAGTTGGTCGAAGACGCGGCTGGTTGGATCGTCGAGCGGTAGATATTGATTCAACAGCAATTCTCCATACGGAGTCAGGGATACTGTGGTTGCAGTGGCGTAGTTCAGGCGGCCGTAATCGACGTGTGTGTATGAGAACAAATCCACATTGGCTTCGCGATCCTGCTCGACGGACGAAGCCAATTTCCAGTAACGGTCGAAGAGTGGATATTCGACGGGGCTGCGAAATGCCTTCATCAGACGCTGGAAATATGGTCGGGCGCGATAGCGAAGGCTGACCTCGCGGAAGAACCGCATGGTACGCAGGGCATACCCATCCCAGTTTTCTGTGATCTTCGAACGGGCCGCCAGTTCCTTCCCGAACACCAGGCGGATGGCATTGTAGCCGCCCACAGTGTAGTCTGCGGTCTCGAACATGAACTGGGGAATATGGAAAAATGCCGCGGTGATCTGATTGATTGCCAGCACGTCGGAATACACATCCAGCAGAAAGGCGGGCACTCGCAATTGTCCGACCAGATCAACCATTTTTGTGAGGCTCTTGTCTGCATCCAATGTATCGGTGACCAGCGCAGCGGACGGCTGGCGCACGATCTTGTTCGGCTGGATGCCTGTGGAGGCAAAGAAGAATTCCTTGCGTTCGAGGGTGGTCAGATGGAACGCATTAGCCAGTTTGACGAGCAACTCAGGCTCGAAATGTTTCTTTGCGCCACGCTCGATCTGGCTGATGACGGCCAGGTCGATGTCGGCATATTCCGCCAGATTGAATTGCGTCCATTCCATGTCCTGGCGGAGGGCGGAGACCAGTTTTCCGAAGTCTTTTCTATCCATAGTGTTTTTTTTGTACCGGTAAAAAGGCTGTAAAATATTTTTGAGTCTATTATAATTTTTTTTGCTGGACACTCCAAGGCTGGTTTTATAAAATGGGACTGTTGCCGTTCGGCCAGTTCCTGTAGGTGTTAGGGACCCTACAACCAGAGACCCCGATCTTCGGGGTCTCTTTGCCTGTGTCAGCTTCTCATTAAACCATGAATGATCATCAAATTGAAGCGATGAAACACGCTTTATCACTGATTAAGGACAATGGTAGGTAACTGTTTTTGTAATCCTGGTTGATTTTCCGATCCCGTTGAAGGCTAATACTTCATAAACTGCGCTTCCGAGAATAGTTCGGTCAGATTGAATATCGTTGTGTGCCTCTGTCGTATTGGCATCCAGGGTTCTTAATAAATTTCCATTTTCATAGATTTCAAACCCGTCTTCGTTGGTTGAGTTGTCTTCCCAGGTTATAGTAATAGCAAGATTGAGGATTGAGCGATATGACGGACCAGATCTTTGGCAACTGAATTTTATGTCAAGATTTGACGGTGCCTTTGGCCTCGCAACCACTGTTGGTGGCGGTATCAAGGCGGGCAGTGAATTAACTTGGCCTTCTACCGTGGCATGTTTTTGTTCAATCCAGCATCCCTTGTCGCCTTTTCGGTCTATCACGATCCAGTACCCGTTCGAGGAATCTTGTCCAACTACATCCACTTGGTCCCCCTGCTCAAAGGTGGTAACAAGAACGTACTCAGTTTCCCCTGGACCACTGTAACAATTGATATGTTCATTGACTGTGAGAAAGGGCGGTAAGGGAGTTAGAGAAGGAGTGATAGTTGACATTGGAGTAGCAGTACCTGTGAGAGCAATTGGTACAGAGGTCGGTGTTGGTGAAACGCATGCAGATAGCAGTAGGCACGCAAGTGAAAGTGTGGTCAAAAGTTTTTTGGGTTTCATATTTTCTTATCCATTAGGGGGTGGGGTGGACCAAATTACCACCTTGCTTAATTTCCTTTGCATACATTCAAGGTACTTATTTGAAGCTCGGTCTTTGGGGATTCCCCCTGATCGTTGAGAGCTGTTACGGCGTAACGGAATGATGTAGGAGTGCCTTTCTCAAGGAAAATCGCATCCTGATATTCAAGAACGCCTTTTTTTAATTCAATCAGGAGTACCCCGTCTTTATAGATGCGATATCCAGTTTCGTTTTTTGAGTCCAGCCATTTTAGCAAAACGAGCACTGTCCACCCGGTTTTTTGACTCAGCCCATACTTTCCTGGGACGCGATCTGTAAATGTGCAGGACAAATCGACTTTGAATTTATTGGGTATTTCTGGAATGACGATGACTCGCGTCGGCACGGCATCTGCTGCCAATACGGGAATCCCTTCGGATGAACCAACAATCGTGGCGTAACGGCTCTCGGTCCAGCATTGACCGTTCCCAGCGGGGGATTGAACAATCCAATATTCTCCTGTGCTGTCTTTCGAGAGGACTTCGACCTTCGCGCCGATAACAAGGGTGGCCAAAGTATCGTAATCGGGACCTGGCCCTGCATAACATGGGATGTCGCCGCCGACCATTAGCAAAGGTGGGAGTGGTGTCGGCGTGGGGGGCAGAGGTGTTGCAGTCGGAACAGGGTGCGGCGTGTCAGTGGACGGAACAGCCGTTGCCTGCGGTGTGCAAGCACTTAAGATCAGGGCCAAGGCGAGCAGGGTGATCAAAATTTGAGTGTGGGATTTCATTTGTGTCTCCTTTCCCACTGGATTTTCGTATTTTATCATTGGTTAGTGCGGAGTTGGTGTCACCAGATTGACATGACGAAACTCGTATCCCCAAAAGGGAATATTGCTTTTATATTGTGACCTGCTGCGGTGATATACGGAAAATAAACTCGGACAGCCTTAAACTTCCTTGTATCTCGCGTTCCTTCCGTTATAATGACTTCATCGTTGGTGGGACCTGCGCCCATCTCATCTCATTCGTCGAAAGGATATGTCATGAGTTTCTTCAGCACGATCCTCCAAAAACTTGGGCTCAAGAAGGATGAGCCCGCCGCCACGCCCGCTCCCGCGGCGCCTGCCGCCCCCAAGCCCGTCGCTTCGGACAAGGGTGAGAAGGACAATGCAGCGCCTGCCGCTCCCAAGCCTGTAGTTCATTCTGCCGCGGAGGCCAGGACGGTTGCGCCTTCTGCGCCTGTCGCCCCGCCCCCGCCTGCCGCTCCCGCCAAGCCCGCTGTCCAGGCCATCTCCGATGTGGACGTGGTCAAGAAGTTGGAAGGCCTCGCCGAAGGCTCAGGCCTCGACTGGAAGGTCTCCATCGTGGACCTGCTCAAACTGCTCGAGATCGACAGCAGCCGTGAGGCTCGCAACGAATTGGCCAAGGAATTGGGCTGCCCCGAAGAACTGATGCACGACTCGGCTAAGATGAACGTCTGGTTGCATAAGACCGTCCTCAAGAAGATCGCCGAGAATGGCGGCAATATCCCGCAGGAATTGCTCGACTAATATCGACCTTGAATGGCGCAGACAATTGTCTGCGCCATTCATTTTTTTACCCGAGGAAAAACGATGGGCGCTATCGAAACGTTGCTTTGTTCGGTGGGTTTCATTTTCCTGGCTGGTCTGCTTGTGTTCGCCAATGCCATCAAGATCGTGCCCGAACATCGGCGGTTGGATGTCTATCGCCTGGGAAAGTATATCGGCGAAAAGGGACCAGGTCTGGTGCTGTTGATTCCCCTCGTTGATCGCGGTCTGATGAAGGATCTGGGCGAGGGGCCCCTGCACGAACAGACGCCCAGCCACAGGCTGGTGGGCGCCGTCGGCCAGAGCGAGTCGACGGTCTACACTGAAGGCAAGGTGCGCCTGTCGACGGGCGAGGTGTGGGATGCTGTCAGTCAGCGGCCCATTTCGACAGGCCAGCGTGTGCGTGTGGTGCGCATGATCCTTGAGGTGGAAGAGGAGCGGGCATAGCCCTTCCTTAATCCCATCCCATCTGATACAATCCAAGCCGCACGATTTATGAAGTACCGAGAAAGCCTCGGCCACCCAGGTCGGGGTTTTTGTGTGTGTTAGACCCTGGACAATGAACAGCAGACCCTTGTCGCAGTTCATTGTCTATGGTCTATTGTCTACCCAAATCCGCTTTACGAATAACGAGAAACCATGCAAACTGAACGAACCGACCTCCGAAATATCGCCATCATCGCCCACGTCGACCACGGCAAGACCACCCTGGTGGACTTCCTCCTGCGTCAGGCGCACACTTTCCGCGAGAACCAGCACGTCGAAGAACGCGTGATGGACTCGAACGACCTGGAACGCGAACGCGGCATCACCATCCTGGCCAAGAATACGGCCATCACCATTCCCGACCCCAAGACGGGTGGGATGGTCAAGATCAACATCGTGGACACGCCAGGCCATGCCGACTTCGGCGGCGAGGTCGAGCGTATCATGAACATGGTCGATGGCGTACTCCTGCTGGTGGATGCCGCCGAGGGCCCCATGCCGCAGACCCGTTTTGTGCTCAAGAAGGCTCTTGAGCGCGGACACAAGGCCATCGTGGTCATCAACAAGGTCGACCGCAAGGATGCCGAACCCGAGCGTGTCCTCAATCAGACCTTTGACCTGTTCATCGAACTCGGCGCGACAGATGAGCAGGCCGATTTCCCTGTCATCTATGCCCAGGCCACGGTCGGGCGCGCGGGCCGCACGCCCAATCTGGATCCCGATCTGCAATGCCTGTTCGATGCGATCCTGACTCACGTCCCTGGGCCCAAGGTGGACCCCGACGCTCCACTGCAATTGCTGGTTACCACCCTCGGCTACGACGATTATCGCGGCGTGACTGCCGTGGGCCGCATTTTCGCGGGCAAGATTAAGGCGGGGCAAAAACTGGCGCGCCTGACCACCGACGGTCAGAACCTGCCTGAGACCGCCCGTTATCTGTATACCTTCGTCGGCTTGAACAAGGTCGAGGTTCCCGAGGCCACTGCAGGCGACATCGTCTCGCTGGCGGGCCTGGAAGGCATCGGCATCGGCGAGACTCTGGCCGACCCCGCCAATCCTGTCGCGCTGCCGACCATCAAGGTCGAAGAGCCGACCGTCCGCATGACCTTCGGCGTCAATACTTCGCCCTTCTCAGGGCGTGAGGGCAAGTGGGGTACCTCGCGCAAACTGCGCGAACGCCTTTACGATGAATTGCGCACTAATGTGGCCCTGCGCGTGGAAGACACCGACTCAGCCGAGAATTTCCTGGTCAGCGGACGTGGTGAGTTGCATCTCGGCATCCTGATCGAGACCATGCGCCGCGAAGGTTATGAGTTCCAGGTTTCGCGCCCCGAGGTCATCTTCCACAAGGCCGACGACGGTGCGCTGCTCGAACCGTTCGAGGAAGTCCACATCGAGACCAGCAACGAGACGGTCGGTGCGGTGGTGGAGATGCTCGGCGGCCGCCGCGGCAAGATGATGGAAATGCACGATTCGGGCCAGGGCACCACCCGCATGGTCTACATTGTCCCGACCCGCGGCCTGCTCGGCTTCCGTTATCAGTTCCTAACCTCCACCCGTGGCGCAGGCATCATGAATACCATCTTCCACGGTTACGACGAATTGGCTGGCCCAATGAACTCGCGTTCGAACGGCTCCATCGTGGCCTGGGAGGCGGGCACAACTACGGCCTATGCCCTGAAATCCGCTGAGGAACGCGGCGTGTTGTTCGTCGGTCCCGGCGTGGAAGTGTATGAAGGCATGGTAGTCGGCGAATACAGTCGCGGCATGGACATCCCGATCAATGTGTGCAAGAAGAAACACCTGACCAACATCCGTTCGGCGCGTGGCGACATGGAAATCCGCCTGACTCCGCCCCGCGCAATGTCGCTCGACGAGGCCATCGAGTACCTGTCGGATGATGAACTACTGGAAGTCACACCTGAGTCGTACCGCATCCGCAAGCGTATCCTTGACACCGAGGAACGCGGCAAGCAGAGTAAGAAGACCAAGGAAGCCTTGGGCGAGGAATAAAATATGACAGGCTGGAGAAAAATTCTCCAGCCTGTTTTTTTGTGATTCAATGTTTTGCCGCTAAATTTTATGTCCGCGTTAATCGCAGGTGCTTAGCTCAATGTCCTTGATGACGGATGCGCCGTAATCATTGAAGGATTGCACGCCATAGACGTAGGTCACAGGATCGATGACCAGGAAGGTGTTGAACACGTTTGTATATGAGGTTTGGTTGGGGCCGACGGTAGCCAACAGGTTCCCATCTTTATAGATCGAGAAACCATTTTCGTTGTCGGACTCATCCTTCCAACTCAGTTTGACGGTCCATTCCCAACTGAGGATCCAGATGTCGCCGACCTTGTGCGATTTATTGACTGCGGTGCAAGCTGTGTGGATCCCCTTGGGCGGGTTGGGGGCCTGGGGGGCAGGAGTCGCTGTGGGCGGGAGCGCGGGCGGGACGCCTTCAGGCAGCCCGACCACATTTCCCAGGACGGTCGCGTACGCGCCCCACAGCCAGCAGGTCGCGCCGTTGCCGCCAGGGTATTGAATGATCCAATAATTATCGGGTGTATATCGTCCGACCACATTGGCGGTCATACCCACTTTGAAGACCATGACTAGTTCATAGTTGATGCCAGGTCCGGTGCGGCAGTTGGTGTCTGTATTGACCGAGACTGTGGGCGCCACTACAGGCGTCGGCGGGGGCGGTCCAGGGGTGACGGTTTCCGTCGGGATGGCAGCGGTCTGGGTGGCGGCCGCCAGCGTTTGCACTGCCATTGTCAACGCGACATCGATGTTGATCGTGTCGGAGGGTTGATTTGCGTCAGCCGTTGGAGAGGCAGGCGGTGCGGAAGTGGTGGGGGCACTCGACGGCAGATTGCATGCCAGGGCTGTTGCCATCAACATGATAAGGACAAGATATAGTGGTTTTAGGCCTTTCATAATGCAGCTCCTCTTGAATTTTTTTCATTATGTCATACTACACGTCTGGTTTCTATCCCATGATGGAACTATTGTATAAACGAGAAAATCGCCCCCGAGATGTCTCGGGGGCGATTTGTTGGAACGCTTATTGACACGAAAAACTAAATGACTTCGAGCGCGCCGACATATTACCGAGGAAAACCTCAACGTAGTAAGTCACTGTGGCTGTGCCGATCCCCGAAATGTTATCGGTGTACGAGGTGGTATTGGGTGGCAGTTGCGCCACCACCTTGTCGTCGCGTACCACACGGAAGCCTTCCTCGCCGTCCGAGCGGTCGCTCCACTGGATGTTCACGGTGCCAGCTCCGCAATCATAGACCCAGGATGAGATCCCTGGCGCTTCGGGCGGGGTGGGTGTGCGGGTGGCGGGAGGGGTGGAAGGGGTCAGCACCCAGGTGCTGCCCGTGGTGGTGGCGTATCCGCCCCAGGCCCAGCAGGTCCCGCCGCCATCGGGCAATTGGACGATCCAATAACCATCCTGCGGATACGAGCCGACAATCTCGGCCTTGCCACCCGGCAGGAAGGTGAAGATGACCTCATAATTCTGCCCGGGTCCTGTGCGACAGTTAGTGCTCTCGTTGAAGGTGATCATCGGGACGGAGTAGGTGGGCGTGATGGTCGGCGTGGATGTGGTTGTCGCGGCAGACGTCAACGTGGTGCCTGTCGGCGAGGCGGCGGGCTGTTGACCCCCTTGGGTGGCGCTCGGCGCAGCCGTCGGCGAGTTGAGCGGGGTCAGCACGGCCTGCACGGTCTGTGCGGCGGCGGTCTGTAACTCAGGCGCAATGGACGTGCTTGGCTCGGTCGGCATGTTGCAGCCCGAGAGCCAGAGCAGCAGGGCCAGGCTGAGGGTCAAGAGTCGTTTCATTTGGGGGTTCCCTCCCGTGCGGGGATCTGTGATTTGGGTCGTTCGATCTCGAAGATGTCGGTCACGCGCACATATCCGCCGCCCGCGAGGCGGCCAATGGGCTGGAGCGCCTTCAAGTCAATCTTATCCGTGCCGATCAGCACCCGCTCATCCACATGGATGTGGACCACCGTGCCGATGACCAGGCTGCCGCCCCCTGGCTGGTCGCTGATCTCGACGATCTGCCTGACCCTGCACTCGAAGTGGATCGGACTCTCTGCCACCCGCGGCGGGCGCACCGCGGCGGACGGCGTGGCGGTCACGCCTGCAAATTCAAATTCGTTCACCTCGGGCATCGCCTCCACCGAGGACAGGTTCATGGCCTGAGCCAATTCCTCGGTCACGATATTGACCACGAACTCGCCCGTGGCGCGGATGTTGCGCAGCGTATCCTTGAGGCCGCCGTCGGTGCCGCGCACCAGCGGACAGAAGACCACGGTGGCGGGCTTGGAACAAACCACGTTGAAGAACGAAAACGGAGCCAGGTTTGGGCGGCCATTCTCGTCCAGCGACGAGATCCAGCCGATGGGCCTTGGCAGGATGGCGCCCGTCAGCAGTTTGTAGACGGAGGAATGCGGCAGGGTTTCAGGGGAGATTTCCATGTTTCACTGGAAATGAGACGGCTTGATATGGAAGAAAAGTTCCAGCAATTGCGGATCGAAGACCACCTGGTCTTTTTCCATGACACCCAACGCCTGCTTGTGAGTATAGGCGGGACGGTAACCTCGGTTGGTGGTCAAGGCGTCGTAGGTATCGGCAATGCGGATAATGCGTGCTTCCAGGGGGATTTGATCTCCACGCAGACGATGCGGGTAGCCTGTACCATCGAAATTCTCGTGATGATACAGGATGGTGCTCGTAATCAGTGGGTCGATATCCAGCTTTTCCATGATGCGTGCACCCAATACCGTATGCTGTTGGACCATCATATATTCGGCCTCTGTGAAGCGGCCTGGCTTGTGGATGATGAAATCGTTGATCGCAATCTTTCCAACATCATGGATCGTGGCGGCGAATTCGAGTGTTTTCAACTGTGCTGCGGTCAAGTCCACTTTTTGGCCGATTGCCACAGCCAAAGAACCGACATGATTGGAATGGCCCTCCGCGTGCGGATCGCGCAAACCGATCAAATGAATGAGGAAGGGGAGCAGGTCAGGCATTGTTGACTCCTCGATGATTATGTAATGGATATCTCTCGAACGAGGTTCCCGTTTCTATTCTCCGTTCCCTTCGAGCCAGGTGTCCATGTACTCGGGCTTTTCGAGGTCGAGCGCCTGCCTGGTCAGATGCAGCGGATAGAACGTATCCACCATCACTGCCAGTTCGGCGGTTTCCTTTTTACCGATACTGGCCTCGGTCATACCAGGCTGCGGTCCGTGCGGCAGGCCATAGGGATGCAGGCTGATGTCGCAGCGGTCGATGCCTTTGCGGCTCATGAAGTTGCCCTCGGCATAATAAATGACCTCGTCCGAGTTGACGTTGGAATGATTGTACGGCGCGGGGATGGCCTCGGGATGATAGTCGAACAGGCGCGGCACGAAGGAACACACCACGAAGTTGTGCCCCTCGAAGGTCTGGTGGACGGGCGGCGGCTGGTGGACGCGGCCCGTGATGGGCTCGAAGTCTTCGATGTTGAAGATCCACGGATACAGATAGCCGTCCCAGCCGACCACGTCGAAGGGATGATGATCCAGCACGTGACGGGTGATGCGGTCCCGCACCTTCACGCGGACCTCGAACTGGCCCCGCTCCGTGTGCGTTTCCAGCCCCGACGGCACGCAGATGTCGCGCTCGCAATAGGGCGCATGTTCGAGCAATTGACCATAGGCGTTGCGGTAGCGTTTGGGCGGTTCGATCTGCGAGGGATTTTCGATGGTGAAGAAACGCGCCTCACCGTTCACCTGCATCTTCCAGGTAGTGCCGAACGGAATGACGATGTAATCCCCAGGGCGAAAGTCCAGATGGCCGAATTGGCTCTTGAACGTGCCCGTGCCTTCATGCACATACCAGGTCTCGTAGGCCTGCGCGTTGCGGTAGAAATAATCCATGCCTTGTGAGGCGCGCGCTACGCCGAGGATCACGTCGTTGTTGGCCAGCAGGGGAATCCGCGCCGAAACGGGATCCGCTCCGAGTGGGATGGAGGAAGCCCTGAAGGCGCGGTGGCGGATCGGGCCGAAGTCCACCAGCTCGGGTTTGGCGGGACCCAGGTCCTCGACCTTTGCCACGCGCGGCGGCAGAAAGTGGTGATACAAGATGGACTGGAGGCTGGAAAAGCCCTCCAGTCCCATCAGTTCTTCGCGGTACAGTCCGCCGTCGCTCTTGCGGAATTGAACATGCCGCTTGTGAGGGACCTCTCCAAGCTTATGATAAAAGGGCATGGCTACCTCTAAGGTTTGGGCAGGGATGCGGAAATATCGGAGAAGGCAATATAGGTATAGGATTTTTGCAGGCGCGCTTCGTTCATGGCTACGGCGGCCTCGGCCATGAGCTGTTGGGACGAGAGGATGTTGCTTCCGTTCTGGGTGGTGATGCCCAGGTAGGCGTTGCGCTTGGGGGAGAGCCGGCCTGTGGCCAGACTCTGCGTGGTGCGGTAATGGCCCAGGATGCGTTCCGCTACGGACCGTCCGCCGATTTCGTCGGTGGCGGGTAGCAGCACCAGGAACTCCTCATGGTAGTGCGTGGGGACGTCCGAGACGCGCAGGGTGCGATTGAGCAGATTGGTCATGGCCTCCAACGCCTGCTTCTTGAACTCGGGGATCATGCTATCGGTAGCCAATGCAATGTGCATCAACGTCAACGGGCTGGGGTAGCGCTTGACGCGCGAGATCTCATAGTTAAGCAGAACGTCGAATACCTCGAAAGTGTAGAGACCGGTATCGCTGGCAAGTTGGCGTCGTTTGTCCATGTTGGACTCCTTTTTTGCGCCGCGAACGGAAACAGACTCGCCCTACGGCGCAACAATCATTAGGGATTGGGTCAGGGCATCCAGGGTGGCCAGGCTGGGGCTGAACGAGTCGGGACCTGCGGCATTGAGTTTCTGGTTGATGGCCTCGGCGTAGGCGGGGAAGCCGTCGAGGTTGGTCCAGTCAAATTGTACGCCATCCGCGGGCGCGATGGAAGTGGGCTGGTCATCTTCCACCAGGAAGGACACGTGGATCGGCAGGAAGACCTGCACATAGAATTTCCCGTCGTTCGTCAGACCGTGGAAATAATAGTAAATGGCCTGGTTGTTGGCGGGCATGGGCGCCTGGTCGAACTGCACCAGGTAGCGGAGGCCTTTACCGTTCTGAAACTGAAGCGGCTGAATCTGTCCCTGGTATACGCCGTCCTTCAGGTTTTCGGGCAGGGGCTGGCCGGGGGTGTATTGCAGGTTCTGCAGGGCGGCAATGGTCTGGGCGGTCAGGTCTGTGTATTGGGCGTATTCGGCGGCGCGGAAGACCAGGATTTCGGGTTCCACGCGATGCTGTCTCAGCACGATATAGTTGTTCAAATGAAACACCGTGTGCAGCGGCATGTCGCCCGCGCCCGGGTTCATGTACGGAAGTTCCACGTCGGTGGTGGTGCTGACGGTGGCGTCGCTGGCCAGTCCCGTGGGGATCTGGAAGGTGACGCCGTTCGATGAACTGGGGATGCTCGTCTGACCGGGCGTGACCGTGATGGACTGGACCAACTGGTCGAGCAGGGTCAGTGACGGCTGGAAGGAATCGGGTGCGGCTGCATCCAAACGGTCGGTAATGGCCTGATAATATTTGGCCAGATCGTCGCCTGTGGCGGTGCTCAGGTCGGGGTACTGGATTCCGTCCGCAGAGGGATTGTCGGGGGTGGCAGTTAGCGGCAGCGTGAGCGGGAACAGGATCGCCACCATGTACTTGCCGTCGGCGGTCAGACCTTCATAGTGATAAAAACTGCCGTCTCGGGTGATCGGCCCGGGGAATTGGGCGTACTGCGAGATCATGCGCACACCCGATCCGCCGTTGAAGTTCAACAGCTCGGCTTGCGCGGCGTACTGCTGGGCGGCTGCGCCATTGAACGGGACCGTGGACAGGTTGTCGTTGGTCAATGGCTGGCTCGGGCTGGCGAGTACCGCCTTGAGCTTGCTGAGCGAGGTCTCCGCCCACGGGTTGACGGCGGCATATTCCTGCGCGGGATAGACCTGCACCACGGCCTCGAAGCTGCTGTTCACAGCGGGATACCCCGTCAGCTTGAAGACGATGTGCTGCGGCGCCGTGGCCCACGGCCCGGCTGTGATTCCGTCGGCGGCGGGGATCAACTCGCTGGTGGCTCCGCTGGCCAGACCGGTCGGCACGATAAAGGATACGTTTTGGAACGAGACAGCCTGCCCAGGGATGGTCTCGGTGGGCGGCGGGGCGGCGGCGGTCAGGGCCTGCATGGTGCCAGCCACCAACGTCTCGACGCTGACCTGGTCGGAGGGCGCGGTTGTGGCGGGGGCGCTGAGGCCGCAGGCCAGAATCAGCAAGGTGGCCATGAGCAGGGAAAAGAGGGTCTTGAACTTGGACTTCACGGGAGGTCGCCTTTCTGCGATAAAAATGGAGGAATCAACCTTCTCAAGACTAAATTCATGCGATTTTGTTCCTGAGAGTACCGATTCCCTCGACCTCCAACTCTATCACGTCCCCAACTTTTAGGTATGGCCCCTTGGTCTTGGTCAGTTCGAGCAGGCAGCCCGTGCCGACCGTCACCGAGCCGATCACGTCCCCGGGCTGGAGCATCGTCGATTGCGAGGCCCGCGCGAGGATCTCGCCGAACGACCAGTAAATATCTTTGAGGTTGCCGCGCGACAATTCGACGCCGTTGACGCGCGCCGTCATGGACAGGTCGTACACACCTGGGCGGCCCGTCGTTTTTGGGGCGAACTCATCGGGCGTGACGATCAGCGGCCCCAGCGACGAGGCGAAGTCCTTGCCCTTGGCGGGTCCCAGCCCGACCTTCATCTCCTCGCGCTGCACATCCCGCGCGGACCAGTCGTTGAAGATGGTGTAGCCGAAGATGTGTTCGATGGCAGATTCGGGTGTCAGGTCGATGCCTGCCTTGCCGACTACCACCGCGATCTCCAACTCGTAGTCCAGTTCGGCGGTGTAAGGCGGATGGGGGATGACATCTTCGGGACCGAAGATGCTGGCGTGGTTGGTGTAATAGAAAACGGGAAACTTGTACCAACCCTCGGGGACGCTCCGTCCGCGATTTTCGTTGGCGGTCTTGACGTGCTGCTCGAAGGCGTAGGCATCACGCAGGCTGGCTGGTTTCAGCGGAGCGTGCAACCTCACCCCCGATCCCTCTCCGAACAGGAGAGGGGAGTCGGAGGCGAGTCGGGCTGCTTCCTGTGCGCCTGCCTCGATGACGGCGCGCATGTCCGCGAAGGGCAAGGGGTGGATGCGGTCGTCCATAACGAGGCCAGGTTGGGGTCCAGAAGATGGAGATCGGAAGAGCGTCGTGTAGGGAAAGAGTGTAGA
>CALFXA010000060.1 GCA_937928015.1 uncultured Anaerolineales bacterium
GCTGATGTGCGAGTTGCTCTTCAGCACCTCCAGCGAGTAGGGCGTAAAACGCGGCGTGGACCGTGTGGTGCGGTAATACCAGGGCGTGAAACGCGCCGCGAACTCCGCCAGGTTGAAAGGGACTTTCATCTGGAAGAAGTGTCCGCCCGTGATCTCACGGATGGTTTCGAGCAGGTAACGCACGCTGATGCGCTGTCCCGAGAGGATGTAGCTCTCGCCGCGCTGGCCCTTCTCCGCGGCGGCGATCAGGCCATGGGCCACGTCGCGCACATCCACGAAGTCGTAGGCGCCGTCCACGTACAGGGTCGGCTTTTTTTCGGCGGCGGTGCGGATCACGTCACCCATCATCGAGCCGCGAAAATCATACGGGCCGATCACGCCGGTGGGGCAGACCACTGTCGCGTCCAGGCCCGCATGGGCGGCATTCAGCACTTCGAGCGTGGCCTCCGCCTTCGAGCGGTCATACTCCCCATAGGGATTTTCCGCATCGTACGGAACGCTCTCGTCGATCACGCCCGTCTCCACGCGGCGGATGGCGTGGATCGAGGAGGTGTACACCAGCTTGCGGATGCGCCTCTCCTTTGCTGCCTTGATGATGTTCTTCGTCCCCTCGACGTTGACCTGCCGTACGGTCGGATTCGAGCCTGGCATGATCGAGATGATACCCGCCAGATGGAAGATGCCCTTCACACCCCGCAGCGACTCGAAGACCGAATCCAGGTCGAGGACATCGCCCTCGACCATTTCCACGTCCAGACCCTTGAGCGGCTCGCGGCTTTCGTTGGGCGGAATCAATGCCCGCACCTTTTCGCCGCGCGCCAGCAGTTCGCGCACCAGCACGTTTCCAATGTGACCTGTCGCTCCGGTTACCAGCCACATATCGACCTCATTTCTTTAAGAGAGTGTTCAACATCAGGTCGGTGATTTCGCGCGCCGTGGCTTCCCATTTCGCGCCCTTCGGGTCGAGCAGGCTTTGCAGCAGGAGCCCCATCGCCATTGAGACGATCATGCGCGAGGCCAGCTCGGGATCCATCTCGATGAACGAGCCTTCGTCCACGCCCTTCTTGATGAGCGAGGTGAAATACTTATGATAACGCCGATAGGGGGCAATGCTGGCCTGCCAGATCTCATCGTCACGGCTGGCTTTCAACCAGAATTCGAGGAACATCGGCAGGTGGTCACCTGCGGTCGCAAAGATGTAAGGGAAGGCTTCGGCGATCTGCAGGAAGGTCTCAGGCGCGGACTTTTCGCGCGAGGCCTCGATGGCGCTGTCGATGTTGTTCAACCAGACGTCGAGCAGGGCCAGGAACAAGGCCTGCTTGCTTTCGAAATGATGGTAGAACGCACCCTTGCTGACCCCCGCATTCTTGCAGATATCATCCACGCTGGCTGTACTGAAGCCCTGCGTGGAGAACAATTGGATGGCTGAATTGATGAGTTGTGTGCGAGTCTCTTCACTACGTTGTTGCATGGATCTCACCTTCTCGGTTTCCGCGGGAAAAATTCCACAAAACGAAAGAAACCGACCAGTCGGTATGTTTTATAATCCTGAACATCTCCCTTGTCAATGGAAGGCTGAACAACAGATTAGAAAGGCCGCGCTGGCGGTGAGTATAATGAAATCATCTGGAGGCAGGCATGGCAAACGTTCGTACACATCGCCAATCGGTCCTTTCGAGCGAAGTTCTGGTCCACCTGGTGGCGGCCCTGACTGCCGCCATGGGCGTGATTAATGTGCTTTCAGCGGTGACGCCTTCGGCGCGTGACCGTCTGTACATCCTCGAATCCTTTTCTCCGCTGGCGGTGACGCGCGGTGGGCACCTCACGGCAGCGCTGGCGGGATTCGCCCTGATGCTGCTCTCGATTGGGCTGTGGCGGCGTAAACGCCTGGGCTGGCTGTTGACGATGGGGGTGCTATCCCTCTCGGTGGTGGCCCATCTGGTCAAAGGTCTGGATTATGAGGAGGCGCTCCTTGCGGCGGCGCTGGCCGTGCTGCTGTTGTATCTCCGTCCGCAATTCCACGCCCGCACGGACGAGCCATCCATTCGTCAGGGACTGTTGCTTTTGGCGGCCTCCCTGGGGTTTACCCTCGCCTATGGTGTGCTCGGTTTCTATCTTCTCGACCGACACTACAGCGTCCGTTTCGGTTTTTGGGCAGCCATACGTCAAACCGTGGTGATGTTCACCCAGTTCTATGACCCTGGCCTGCAGCCGATCACGGGCTTCGGACGTTACTTCGCGGTCTCGATTTATGTGGTCGGCATTGTGACCTTTGGGTATGCGCTGTTGATGCTGTTGCGGCCCGTACTGGCGCGGCGTCATGCCACGGAGGAGGAGCGCGCCCGCGCCTGGGAGATTGTCCGCGCGCATGGGCGTACATCCCTGGCGCGCTACAGCCTGCTCGACGACAAGTTCTTCTATTTCAGCGCGGGCGGATCGCTGATCTCTTATGTGCTGGAAAGCCGCGTAGCGGTGGCGTTGGGTGACCCGATTGGCCCCGCCGAGGACGTTGCGCCCACGCTGGTCTCCTTCAAATCCTTTTGTGCCTCGAACGACTGGCTGCCCGTCTTCTATCAGATTCGACCCGACCACCTGTCTGCTTACCAGGGGGCGGGATTCAACATTGCCGCGCTCGGAAGCGAAGCCATCGTGGACCTGAACCAGTTCACGCTAGAAGGCAGCGAGAACAAGACCCTGCGCAACACCTACAATAAAATGCTCAAGAACGGAGCCGAGGCCAAAGTCCTGGAACCGCCCTATTCGCCGCGCATGTTACACGAGTTGCGGTCCATCAGCGACGACTGGTTGTCCAGCCGCGGCATGTCGGAGATGCGCTTCTCGCTGGGCTGGTTCGACGAGACCTACCTCAATACCTGTCCGATGCTGATCGTCCGCGACAAGGAAGGTTTCATCGACGCCTTCTCCAATATTGTCACTGAGTTTCAGGCCAACGAGATCACTGTGGATTTGATGCGTCATCATGCCTACTCCGAAAAAGGCATCATGGATTTTCTGTTCGTGTCGTTGTTCAAGTGGGCGCAGGAAAAAGGATATGCCACGTTCAATCTGGGATTGAGCGCGCTGGCGGGCGTGGGCGAGGATGAGAAGGACCCCGCCATCGAGCGGGCCTTGAATTACGCCTACAACAACTTGAATCGCTTTTATAACTTCAAAGGGTTGCACGCCTTCAAGGAAAAATTCCACCCTGCCTGGTCGCCGCGTTACCTGGCCTACCCAGGGATTCCCAGCCTGCCGCTGGTGATGCCCGCCGTGATCCGCGCCAACGTGGGCGGCGGCTTGTTCTCCAAAACGATCAAGTGGCCGAAGTGACCAGCGTCGCTCCGAGGTTGCTGGCGCCCAGGCGGAAGGCACGCGCCTTGACCCCGTTCGACTCGAAGGCCGCCAGCATGGCCGATTCAGCCGCCGCTTCCTGGCCCGTTTCCACGAAACAAAGGATCGACGGTCCCGCCCCTGAGAGCGCCGCCGCCCCGAATTGGCGGGCGGCCTCGAAGGCGGCTTTTCCGCCTGGGATGCGCTCCAGCCGATAGGGTTGGTGCAGGCGGTCGTCCATCACTTTGCGGAGCAAATCCAGGTCACCGTTGCGCAGGGCATCCACTACCAGCGCCGTCCGCCCGATGTTGAAGATGGCGTCCGCCCGCGAAATGGAGAGAGGCAGTACCGCGCGCGCCACACGAGTGGGCCAATCCACATCGGGTTTGACGATGACCGCCGCCAATGTCGGGACCTCATACCTGCGCGAAAGAATTTCCCCTTCGTTCATCACCGAGATGACCAGTCCGCCCAGCAGGGCGGGGGCTACGTTGTCGGGATGACCTTCCATCTCGGTCGCCAACTTGAGCATGTCCGCCTGGCTGAGCGGGTACCCAAGCAATTCGTTCGCGCCGAAGATGCCCGCCACGAGCGCGGCCGCGCTGGAACCCATTCCACTGCTGGGGGGAATCTGGTTATGAGATCGAATCGTCGCGCCCTTTGTGCCCTGTCCGCACAATTCGTGTACGCGCAGGAACGCCTCGACCAGTAGATTGTTGGGTTGATTGTCGAGTTGACTTGCACCCTCACCCGTGACCCGAAAGGTAATCTGGTCGTCTGCTTCGAACTGGACTTCATTCCATAGGTCAAGCGCCAGGCCGATGCAATCGAAGCCTGGTCCGAGGTTGGCGGTGGTGGCGGGGACGCGGATGGTTATCATGCCGAAATTATACCCATGACATTTCCGAATCGCGTCTTTTTGGAATCGCTATATAATCGGCCCATTCTGAACTTTGGAGTCGCCATGTCCTATCAAGGTGTTTTGCCCCGTTACGGGCATTTGCTCGACCTGCCCGTCCACACGAAGACCATTTCTCTGCTCGAAGGGAATACCCCGCTCATCCCCATGCCGCGCCTGGGGCGTGACCTGGGCTGTGAGTTGTTCGTCAAATTCGAGGGACTCAACCCGACCGGTTCCTTCAAGGACCGCGGTATGACGGCCGCCATCAGTGAAGCGGTTGGACGCGGCGCCCAGACCGTCATCTGCGCCTCGACGGGCAACACCGCCGCTTCGGCGGCCGCTTACGCCGCCCGTGCTGGACTTCGCGCCATTGTGCTGATCCCCGAGGGCAAGGTCGCCGCGGGAAAACTGGCGGGCGCCATCGCCTACGGCGCGGAAGTGATTCAGATCCAGGGCTCGTTCGACGATGCCCTCAGCCTAGTGGTGGAGATCACGCAGAAGACGCCCATTGCGCTGGTCAACTCGATCAACCCGTATCGCATCGAGGGACAGAAGACCGCCGCCTTCGAGATCGTGGATGTGCTGGGTTCCGCGCCCGATTGGCTGTGTCTGCCTGTGGGCAATGCGGGTAATATCACATCCTATTGGGCGGGCTTCAAGCAATATCAAAATGGATTGCCGCAGGTATTGGGCGTGCAGGCGGCGGGGTCCGCGCCGCTGGTATTGGGACATCCCGTGGAGAAACCTGAGACCATGGCCACCGCCATCCGCATTGGCAGGCCTGCGCGTGGCGAACAGGCGCTCGAAGCGGCGCATGAGTCGAACGGCAAGATCATCGCCGTGCCCGACTCCGAGATTTTGGCGGCGCAGAGAATCCTTGCCAGCGAAGGTGTGTGGGTGGAACCTGCATCGGCGGCGGGGCTGGCGGGCCTTTTGGCGGAAACAGGCCGAGGGTCCATGAATGTGAAGGGGAAGAGGCTGGTCGTGGTCTGCACGGGCCACGGGCTGAAGGATCCCACCATCGTGACCGAATCCTTCCAGTCGCCGCAGGTCATCCCTGCCGAGTATTCCGCCCTGGTGGATGTGATCGGAGCGTAAATCAAAAGGCCGAGGCAAAAGCCTCGGCCTTTTTGTATTTTACCCAGCTTTTTGTGCGTCGTATTTCTTGACGTCCTCGACGGCTTTCTTCACGTTGACGAAGGGCAGCAGGATCAGACCCGCCACGAAGTAGAAGATCAGCGCCAGAATGCCGATGCGCAGGCTGCCGAACCACTGGTTGACCAGCCCGAAGATCAACGGCCCGGTCCACGAGGTACCGCGTTCGCTGACCTCGTAGAAGGAATAGAACTCGGCTTCCTTGCCCGTGGGGATCATTTGTGCGAACAGGCTGCGGCTGATGGCCTGTGATCCGCCCATGACCAGGGCGATAAACGCACCCAGGATGAAGAACTGCGGCACGCGGCTCTCTCCGTACAGTCCCACATACGCGTAAATCACCACGCCCGCCCAAATGACCAGGCTGACGAGGATGGACTGCTTCGCGCCGATCCAGCCTGCCAGCTTGCCCCACAACAGCGCGCCAAAGAAGGCCATGAACTGGATCATCAGAATGACGGCCGTCAGCGTCTGCGTGTCGAGCCCGATGCCGCCGCGCACGATGGGCGCCGCCGCGAAGGTGGCGGACACGGCGATGACGGTCTGGATGCCGTCGTTGTAAAGGAAGTAGGCCAGCAGGTATTTCAGAGTCTCGGGAAAATGCTTGATTTCTTTAAATGTATGCCCCAGTTGTTTGAAACCGATGCTGACGTAAGTCTCGCCAGCAGGCAGGGCGCGGGCCGCGTGACGCGGGTGCAATCGCTGCCAGGTGATGAAGGAGAACAACAGCCACCAAACGCCCGCCGAGGCCAGGTTGATGCGCACCGCCAGCACCGACGGCACACCCAGGTCCTCGCTGAAGATGAAGAAGGCCAGATTCAGTGCCAGTAGGACGCCGCCGCCCAGGTAGCCGAGCGCCCATCCGTATGAGGATACACTATCGCGCTGATCCTCGCTGGCGATGTCAGGCAGATAGGAATTATAGAAGACCATGGCCGCACCGAAGGCCAGGTTGGCCACGATATACAACACGCCGCCCAGCCACCACAGGCTGCCCGTCACCAGGAAGAGCAGGATGGTGGCAATCGCACCGATGGTGGCGAAAATCTGCATCATGCGCTTGCGCATGTGTGAGTAGTCCGCGATGGCGCCCAGGATGGGCAGGAACAACACTTGTAACCCGACCGAGAAGGAGATGCAGTAGGGGAGGAAGGAGTCTGGTGCGACAGGGATGCCTAAGAAGCGGGCGTTCCCGTCAGCGAAGGCCTTGGCAGCGTCGGAGGCGAGAGATGCGACGTACGGTCCCAGGAACACGGTTCCCACGGTGGTGCTGAAGGCCGAGTTGGCCCAGTCGTACATTCCCCAGCCGAAGATCTCTTTCTTGTCGTTGATCGGTGCTTGTGTGGTTGCCATGTGGCCTCCTGGTGAGATGGGACAATTCTACATGAAAAACCCGTTTGCATGGGGACCGTTTCGAAGTTGTGTTATACTCCCGCCGTCAATAGATGAAAGGGGCGAGAATTCATACTCAGAAAACCATAAAATTACCTTGCAAACTAGACAACCTTCGTATATAATCACGTTTCGCTATCCCGCTTGCCCGCGGGATGGTTTCATGTGCTTAAGCGGCGTCCCAAGAAGCTACAGGTCAGGAGCGAACGAATGGCATCTTTGCCCAAAAAGAATTACGCGCGTATCCCGTTTACGTTGGACCTCCCCGATTTGATCGAAGTGCAACTGGATTCATTCGAGCGACTCAAGAAAGAGGGTCTCGGTGACCTCTTCCATGAGATTTCGCCGATTGAGTCGTACAACAAGGGGATGAAGTTGTATTTTCCCAGCCGCGGTCCCGAGTCACATCAATGGGGACTGAAGTATTGGTTTGGGGAACCCAAGCACTCCATCGAAGACTGTGTCGAGCGTGACCTGACCTATGCCAGCCCGTTGTACGTGTCGGTGCTGCTGGCGGGTCCCGATGTGCCCGAGCCCATCAAGCAGGATATCTTCCTGGGCGACTTCCCCGAGATGACAGACAAGGGCACCTTCATCATCAACGGAACCGAGCGCGTGGTGGTTTCGCAGCTCATCCGCTCGCCTGGCGTGTACTTCGAGGCTCCCCTGGACCGCTCCACGGGCCGCCCGCTGGCCATGTCCAAACTGATCCCCGATCGCGGCGCGTGGATGGAGTTCGAGACTCGCAAGTCCGATTACATCATCCTCAAGTTTAACCGCAAGCGCACCGTGCCGATCACGGTTTTCCTGCGCGCCCTGGCGGCCGTCGATGACGGCATCAAGGACTCACCCATCAAGACCGGCAGCGACGAGGAGATCCTGGGCATCTTCCAGGACGTGGATAATAATCCCGACCGCCTCTTCATCCCCTCGACCCTCAAGCAGGAGCCCGAGTGGGACCTCTCCGGCGGCAAGACCATCGCCGAGGCCGCGCTAATCGAGTTCTTCAAGAAGATGCGCCCGGGCGATCCCGCCACGCTGGATAACGCCCGCCAGTTCCTCGAAGAGCAGCTCTTCGACCAGCGCCACTACGACCTCGAACGTGTGGGCCGCTACAAACTGAACCAGAAGCTGGATCAGGAGATCCCGATCCCGCACCGCACCGTTTCCAAGTCCGACATCATCCGCCTGATCCGCCGCATGATCCAGATCAACAACGGCGTCGAGAAGCCCGATGACATCGACCACCTGGGCAATCGCCGCGTCAAGACGGTAGGGGAGTTGATCCAGAACAAGCTGCGCATCGGTTTGCGCCGCATGGAGCGCGTCATCAAGGAGCGCATGTCCATCCGCGACCAGGAGCAACTGTCGCCAGTGACGCTGGTCAATATCCGCCCGGTGGTGGCGGCCCTGCGCGAGTTCTTTGGTTCTTCGCAGCTCTCCCAGTTCATGGACCAGACCAACCCGTTGGCGGAATTGCGTCACAAGCGCACGCTCTCGGCCCTCGGCCCTGGCGGTCTGCGCCGTGAGCGCGCGGGCTTCGATGTCCGCGACGTGCATCACTCGCACTATGGCCGCATCTGCCCAATCGAGACGCCTGAAGGTCCGAACATCGGTCTGATCGGCCGTTTGGGTTCCTTTGCCCGCGTGAACGAGTACGGCTTCATTGAGACTCCCTACCGCAAGGTGATCAAGTCCCTGCCCGCCGAGGATGAGCGCCTGCTGGGTCGTGCTGTGCGCGATAACATTGTCGATCCCAAGAGCCAGGAAGTGGTGCTCAAGGCGGGTGAACGCATCGATGCCAAGGTCGCCAAGAAGCTGGCGAAGTTTGGCGCGGACGTCCCCGTGGTCCCGTATGTGTCCGAGCGTGTCGATTATCTCTCGGCCGATGCCGAGGACAAGTACGTCATCGCGCAGGCTAATGCGCCGTTGACCGAAACTAACGAATTCGTGCGCGAACGCATTTCCTGCCGTTACCACTCGGGCTTTGTCTTCCAGAATCCTGAATCCGTGGATTACATGGACGTGGCTCCGCATCAGGTGGTGGGCATCAGCGCGGCGTTGATCCCCTTCCTCGAACATGACGACGCCAACCGCGCGCTCATGGGCTCGAACATGATGGCCCAGGCCGTGCCGCTGGTACGTCCTGAGATTCCGTTGGTCTCCACGGGCATGGAACAACATGCCGCGCTGGACTCGGGCCAGGTCGTCGTGGCGGAAGCGGATGGCGAAGTCATCTCGGTAACGGGCAGCCAGATCGTCGTCAAGGAAAAGAAGAACGAGCAGCGCACCTATCAGTTGCGCAAATATCAGCGCTCGAACCAGTCAACCTGTATCGACCAGCGCCCCTCCGTCGTGAAGGGCCAGTTGATCAAGAAGGGCGACATCATCGCCGATTCGTCCTCGACCGATGGCGGGCACCTGGCCCTCGGCCAGAATCCCGTGGTGGCCTTCCTCTCCTGGGAGGGTGGCAACTTCGAAGATGCCATCCTGATCTCCGAGCGCCTGGTGCAGGACGACTACTTCACCTCCGTGCACATCGAAAAGTACGAGGTCGAAGCGCGCGATACCAAACTCGGTCCCGAAGAAATCACCCGCGACATCCCGAACGTCGGTGAAGACGCCATCAAGGACCTTGACGAGAACGGCATCATCCGCATCGGCGCGGAAGTCGGCCCGAACGACATCCTGGTCGGCAAGATCACGCCCAAGGGCGAAAAAGAACTGACCCCCGAAGAGCGCCTGCTGCGCGCCATCTTCGGCGAGAAATCCCGCGACGTGAAGGACACTTCGCTGCGCATGCCTCACGGTGAGCGCGGCAAGGTCGTGGACGTGAAGGTCTTCACCCGCGAAGACAACTCCGACCTCTCGGCGGGCGTGGACATGATGGTGCGCGTCTCCGTGGCGCAGCGCCGCAAGATCACCGCGGGCGACAAGATGGCAGGACGCCACGGCAATAAGGGCGTCGTCTCCAAGGTTGTCCCGGTGGAAGACATGCCCTTCCTCGAAGATGGCACGCCCGTTGACATCATCCTCAACCCGCTGGGCGTCCCTGGCCGTATGAACATCGGTCAGGTACTCGAAGTTCACCTTGGCTGGGCTGCCAAGCGCCTGGGCTTCCGTGCCCTGACGCCCGTGTTCGACGGCGCCACCGAAGAGCAAATCGAAGCCGAACTCGCCCGCGCGTGGATCGTGGACCAGGCCTGGAAACTGGCGGGTCAGTCTGCGTGGGAGTGGCTCAAGCAGGACGAGTACGATCCCAATTCCATTCAGGATGATGACGAAGTCCGCCGCCTGTACCTCGAGCAATACCTGGGTGACCGCGGCTATGAAGTCTATGCCCTGAATGATGTGGACTACGCCCGCTTCGCCACTGCGAAGGAATGGCTGCGCGACAACGGCTACGACCCTGAGGCGATTCTGGGCGACGAGCAGATTGCTTCGTCCCATGACTCTGTCGCCGATGAAGCGACGATCCGTGCCTGCCTGCGCCTGTGGATGGAAAGCCTCGGCCACACCAAGAAGATCGCGGACGAAAAAGTCTTTGAAACGGCCCAGGAAGTGGCGCGCGAAGAAGGTGTCCCGCTCCCGATCCTTGGCAAACAGACCCTGCGCGACGGCAAGACCGGCCTGCCCTACGATCAGGCCGTAACCGTCGGCGTGATGACCATCCTTAAGCTGCACCACCTGGTCGAGGACAAGGTCCACGCCCGCTCGACGGGTCCGTACAGCCTGGTGACCCAGCAGCCTCTCGGCGGCAAGGCCCAGTTTGGCGGTCAGCGCTTCGGCGAAATGGAAGTGTGGGCGCTCGAAGCCTACGGCGCGGCCTACACCTTGCAGGAAATGCTCACGGTCAAATCTGACGATGTTCAGGGCCGCGTCAACACCTACGAGGCCATCGTCAAGGGCGAGCCGATTGAAGAACCGAGCATCCCTGCCTCGTTCCGCGTGTTGGTCAAGGAACTGCAAAGCCTCGGCCTGGCCGTGGAAGCCATCAACGAGACCGGTGACGTGGTCAAATTCGGCAAGGATGAAGAGAAACAGCATCCGCCGAAGATGGGTACCGGCCTGATGGAGCTCGGTGAAAACGTGATAGGTAAGAAGTAAATCTTGACGGTTGTGTGACAACATGTTAGAATAATCCGCCGTTGCCCAACCGGGTGGCAGTCATCCCACCTATATATGGCAGCTGAAAATGAGGCCATCATTTTCGTTCTGATGGCCTCGTTTCTTGTAAACAGTCTTTGTGAAAAAAAAAGAATTTGTAATCGGAGGCTAAGGTGCCGACAATCAATCAAATGGTCCGCAAGGGCCGCAAGAGCAAGAAAGTCAAAAGCAAGGCCCCGGCTCTGCAATATACGTTGAACTCGTACAAGCAGCGCCGCGTCCGACAGGACAAGGGCGCCCCGCAGAAGCGTGGCGTGTGTACTGTCGTTCGTACCACGACCCCCAAGAAGCCGAATTCGGCGCTGCGCAAGATCGCCCGCGTGCGCCTGACCAACGGCATCGAGGTCACGGCGTACATCCCCGGGGAAGGCCATCAGTTGCAGGAACACTCCGTCGTGCTCGTCCGCGGCGGCCGTGTGAAGGATCTGCCTGGTGTTCGTTATCACATCGTGCGTGGTTCGCTTGACACGACTGGCGTTGCCAATCGCAAGCAGTCCCGC
Organism: uncultured Anaerolineales bacterium; assembly: GCA_937928015.1. GTDB lineage: Bacteria > Chloroflexota > Anaerolineae > Anaerolineales > Villigracilaceae > JACPVF01. The sequence continues at coordinate 11,446 of CALFXA010000060.1, forward strand.
TCCAAGTACGGCGCGAAGCGTCCGAAGTAATCCAAGGGAGTTGTAGTAATGCGCAGAGCAAAACCCGAAAAGCGGGAGATTCTCCCCGATATCCGTTATAACAGCCTCGCCATTCAGACGATGGTGCAGCATGTTCTCAAGCGCGGCAAGAAGAGCACCGCGCTGGGTTTGGTTTATGGGGCCCTTGACATCGTCAAGGAGCGCACCCAGAAGGACCCGAAGGAAGTCTTCGATACGGCCCTCAAGAACGTCGGTCCCTCGATGGAAGTGAAGCCCCGCCGCGTCGGTGGCGCCACCTATCAGGTCCCGATGGAAGTTTCGGCTGATCGCCGCTCGACCCTGGCCATCCGCTGGATCCTCTCGGCTGCGCGCGAGCGCTCCGGGCAGTCCTTCTCCGAGAAACTGGCTGCTGAACTGATGGACGCCGCCAGTGAGACCGGTGCCGCAATCCGCAAGCGTGACGAAACCCACAAGATGGCTGAGGCCAACCGCGCCTTCTCCCATTATCGTATCTAAGCTGACACGCATTTCATTATTGACATAGGTAGTTGAAGAAAAATGGCACGCGAATTTCCGCTGGAAAAATACAGAAATATTGGGATCATTGCCCACATCGACGCCGGTAAAACCACCACGACCGAGCGCATCATGTTCTATACCGGCATGACGCACCGCATCGGTTCGGTGGATGACGGCACGACCGTGACCGACTGGATGGTACAGGAACGTGAACGTGGTATTACCATCGTTTCGGCCGCCGTTTCAGCGGAATGGAAGGGCTATCAGATCAACATCATCGATACGCCCGGACACATCGACTTTACCGCCGAAGTCCAGCGCTCTTTGCGCGTTCTGGACGGTGGGGTGGTGGCCTTTGATGCTGTCCAGGGTGTGGAACCGCAGAGCGAGACCGTCTGGCGTCAGGCGGATCGTTACGGGGTTCCGCGTATCTGTTTTGTCAACAAGATGGACCGCGTGGGCGCTTCTTATGAGCGCACCATCGAAACGATCAAGGATCGTCTTGGCGCGAATCCGATCCCGATGCAAGTCCCGATTGGTTTCGAGGCCACCTTCCGCGGAGTGATTGACCTTCTGACCATGAAGGCCATCATTTGGGAAGATGATCTGGGGAAAGAGCCGAAAATCGTCGAGATTCCTGAAGATTTGAAATCGCAGGCTGTGGAAGCTCGCGCTCACATGATCGAAAAGATCGCCGAACTCGATGATGATTTGACGCTCAAATACCTGGAAGCACAGGAAATCACGGCTGACGAGATGAAGGTTGCGCTTCGCAAGGGGACCATCGCCAACAAGGCTACTCCCGTCTTTTGCGGTTCGTCCCTGAAGAACAAGGGCGTCCAGGTTCTGCTCGACGCCGTGGTGGACTATCTGCCCTCCCCGGCCGATATTCCCTCGATCAAGGCGTCCGAACCCGGTAACCCTGAGAACGTCTTCGAACTTCCCGCCCAGGATGACGCTCCGTTGAGCGCCCTGGTCTTCAAGATTGTGACCGACCCGTATGTGGGCCGCCTGGCCTACGTGCGTATTTACTCGGGCGTGCTGACTCAGGGCCAGACGGTCCAAAACAGCACCAAGGGCCGCAAGGAACGCATCGGCCGACTGATCCGTATGCACGCGGATCATCGCGAAGATGTGACCGAGGTCCGCGCGGGCGATATTGGCGCGGTGCTGGGCTTCAAGGAAAGCTTCACCGGCGACACCCTGTGTGACAACAAGGCGCTCGTCCTGGAGAGCATTTCCTTCCCCGAGCCCGTCATCTCGATTGCCATCGAGCCGAAGAGCACCTCCGACCAGGAAAAGATGGGCGAGGCTCTGCGCAAACTGGCCGAAGAGGATCCCACTTTCCGTGTGAACTCGGACGAGGCCACTGGCCAGACCGTGATCCGCGGTATGGGCGAGCTTCACCTCGACATCATCGTGGACCGCCTGCTGCGCGAGTTCAAGATCCAGGCGAACGTCGGCGCTCCGCGCGTGGCGTATCGCGAGTCGATCACAAAACCCGTCAAGGAAGTCAATTATAAGTATGCCAAGCAGTCGGGCGGTCGTGGTCAGTACGGTCACGTGGTGTTCTCGATGGAACCCGGTGAGCGCGGTAGCGGCATTGTCTTTGAAAACAAGATCGTCGGTGGGTCCATTCCGAAGGAATATATTCCCGCCGTTGAAAAAGGTTTCAAGGAAGCGTCGGAAACCGGCGTTTTGGCTGGCTATCCTGTCGTGGACCTGAAGATTTCCCTGTTCGATGGTTCCTTCCATGAAGTCGACTCGAACGAAATGGCCTTCAAGATGGCCGCTTCGATGGGCTTCAAGGAAGGCGTCCATAAGGGCAATCCCATCCTGCTCGAACCGATGATGAAGGTCGAAGTCGTCGTCCCCGAGGAATATCTCGGTGACGTGATGGGCCAGGTCAACAGCCGCCGCGGCCTGATCCAGGGCATGGAAGTCCGCCCTGGCAACGCCCAGGCCGTCCGCGCCATGGTTCCGCTTGCGGAAATGTTCGGGTACGCCACCCAGCTCCGCTCGGCCACGCAGGGACGCGGCGTGTTCAGCATGGAATTTGACCACTATGCGCCTGTGTCGCAGTCGGTGGCGGAAGACATTTTGAAAGCGTAACCTCTTTCTTTCATAATTCAAGGAGATTTCATAATGGCGAAGGCAAAATTTGATCGCAGCAAGCCGCATCTGAACGTGGGGACGATGG
>CALFXA010000061.1 GCA_937928015.1 uncultured Anaerolineales bacterium
GGCGCAGGACGCGACTCTTGCTCCCGTGTTCGCTAAAGTCCGACGACGGGCGACCGCCTCTGCCCATCGCGTGGACGCGCGTTACCTGCTCGACGGCGGACAGCCCGCCGCGGCGTTGGCCGCCTGGATGCGGGCGCTGGTGATTCATCCGCCCACGGCGCTGGCGCGCCTCAACCTGCTGGCCTCGTCCCTGCTCGCCCTGAGCGGATTGGGCCGCCTGCGGGAGGCCATCCTGGCCTGGCGGAAGTCCATGCTAAAATTACGCCCGTGAGGTGACATGCTCCAGCGACTCTTCAAGCGTCCGCCCGACCGCGAGACCCTGCTTGCCATTCTGTTCTTTGCCCTGAACGTATTTCTGGTCTTTAGCATCTTCATCCCCATGATGCGCGACATCAATACCTGGGATGAGTCCGTGTACGTCAACACGGGCCGCATGCTGGCCAAGGGGGAATTGCCGCCTTTTTCCCGTAATCCTTTGATCGGTTTGTTTTACGCCGCCCTGTATCTGATCTTCAGCGGCTCGCCCTTCTGGATGCTGTACAGCGTCTCGTTGGGGCGTTTCCTCCTTTTTGGCCTGATGTGGCTGAGCGCCTACCTGATCGCCCGCCAGTTTGCCAGGTCCATGCCGCCGCTGGCCATGGCGGGACCGCTCCTGCTGTTCCCCGTGCTGGTGGACATCCTGCTCAACCCGAGCGACGCCCTCTTCGCGGCGCTCTCGGGCTTCGCCCTCTGGCAGGTGTTCGGCTTTTACAACGACCAGGACCGCTCCCATCTGTGGAAGGCATCCCTGTTCCTCGGGCTGGCGGCCCTCTCCCGCAACGACGGGTTGGTGCTGTTCGTCATCTTCCTGTTCCTGGCGGCGTTGATCGTCCGCTCGGTCCACTGGGACTTCCGCTGGCTGGTCCCCGCCGTGATTCCGTTTGCCGCGCTGGTGGGTGGATACCTGCTCCTCTTTGCGGTGGTCACAGGCGGGTTCGAGATGGGCACCATGCAGCGTTCCTACGTCGCTTTTCAGCAGGGACAGTCCGTGGATTACAAGCGCGAGCCCGACTGCCAGCAGAAGTTGTTGAAGTGCGCCGTGCTGAAAGCCCAGGAGTTATACGGGACGGGCGAAGAGAACGGGTACTCCGTCTTCCGCGCCATCAGCCGCAATCCGCAGGCCTTTGCCAGCCGCCTCGCCAACATCCTCGGCGCACTCCCGTCGCTGGTAGTGGACACATTCGGCAAGCGTATGATCTTCCTGGCCCTGATCCTGGCGGCGCGCGGGGTTTGGGAATTGCTTGCCAAACGAAAATTCCTTCTGCTGGCCATCCTGCTCCTGTGGATGACCCACCTCGGTGTGTACTTCCTGACCTTCTTCCGCATCGGTTATATCCGCACTATCTATTTTGTCCCCTTCCTGCTAATCGCATTGGGCGCATATGCCTTCGCGCAGGACATGTCCCAGCGCAGGCGGGCTTATGTGTTGATCGGCCTCTTCCTAGCTGTGACCGTCGCCGCCGTTTTCCTGGACGTCCGCGCCCTATACTTCACCACCGCGCTCCTGTCCGCCGCGCTACTGGGAATCCACCTCTTCCAGACGACCGCCACCGATGGGCCCTCTCTCGCGACGGCGGGCCTGTTGGCTCTTCTGACCGTCGGCCTGATTCTGCGTCCGATCTTCGATCCCCCCGTGGGGCGGGACCTGTCGCAGGGCGCCGAGGAGCAGGCTCTGCTCGTCATGGTGGACAGCTTGCCTAAGGGTGCCACCGTGGCGGCGGGGTCCCCGGGCGGCGTGTGGGCCGCGGACATGGAATTCGAAGACCTTGGCGGCGACGAATACTACGCGGTTGCATCTCCCGCCGAATTGCATGACCTGCTGGCGCAAAAGGGCATCACTGCCGTGTATGTGGACAGCTCGCTCTCCAACGCCAACGAGCCGATTTGGAAGTTAATCGAGTCTCAGCTCGACCAGTATTACACCACCGCTTACTCCGGGCGGGAGGGTTCCATCCGCCTCCTTTTGGTGAAATGAAGCCGACCGCCTGGAACCGACTCCGCCCGACGCTGCTGCTCGTCCTCCTGCTGGGACTGGGTCTGGCGATCCGCGTCTACGACCTGACCGACTTGCCGCTGGATTTCCATCCCACCCGCCAGTTGTTGTCGCTCATCAAGGCGCGAGGGATGTACTATCAAGGCCGCGGCGATGTGCCCGAGTGGCAGCGTCAATTTGCGGTGCAGCAGTGGAAGTCCAAGGCCGAGATCGAGCCTGAGATCGTCGAGCGCCTGACGGCCTTCACCTATCGTTTCACAGGCGAGCAGGTCTGGGTGGGACGGCTGTACTCGATCCTGTTCTGGTTGATCGGCGGACTCTTCCTATACTCCCTGGCGCGAGACCTGATCTCGGAAGAGGGTGGATTGGTCACGCTGGCCTTCTATCTCTTCCTGCCATACGCCGTGTTTGCCAGCCGTTCCTTCCAACCCGACCCGCTGATGGTGACCTTCATCCTCGCCTTTTGGTGGGCGGTGAATCGCTGGACGAATTCTGTTGAACCGCGAAGCGGCGAGGGGCGCGAAGCGGACAAAAAAGAATCTTCGCGCTCTTCCTTTCTTCGCGGTGAATCTTTTTGGGCCATCCTCGCAGGCCTGCTCGGCGGGTTGGCCATCCTCATCAAGTTCTCGGCGGTCTTCTTCGTGCTGGGCGGTGGACTGGGCGCGGCCCTGAGCGTGCTCTCGCTCAAAGAGGTGATTCGCCGTCCGCAGGTGTGGACGATGGCGCTGTTGGGCGTGCTGCCGGGCGCGGCATACTTTGTCTACGGCGTGTATATCGCGGGCTTCCTCGGTCAGCAATTCAGCGGACGGTTCATCCCGTCGCTGCTGGTCAGCCCGACCTTCTATCTCAATTGGCTGTCCACGCTCAACCATGTGATGGGGCTGGGCTTTGCGCTGGCGTTGCTGGGCATCTTCTTTTTCCGCAAGCGCGGATTCATCCTCGGGTTGTGGGGCGCGTACTTCGCCTACGGCCTGTATTTTGACTATCACATTTGGTCGCACGATTATTACAATCTGCCGCTGCTGCCGCTGGCGGCGCTGTCGCTGAGCCCGCTGGGGGCGTGGATACTGGCCCGTTTGGCGGAATCCACCGCGAGGTCCAGATGGATGCGCGGGTTGTCGGTGGCAGTGCTGACCCTGGGCCTGGTCAGCGTCCTGTGGGACGTGCGCTCCACGCTCAAGTCCGTCGATTATCGGCCCGAGGCTTCCATGTGGGAGTCCATCTCCCAAATGCTCGGCCCTGATGCGCGCGTGGTAGCGCTGACCCAGGATTACGGTTCGCGGCTGGCCTATTGGGGCTGGCTGGATTCGGCGCAATGGCCCGTGTCGGGCGACCTTTCGTATCACGAAGATTTGCGCGGCGCGCAGGCCGACTTCGACGAACGGTTCAAGAACCTGGCGTCCAAGCGCGATTTCTTCCTGGTGACCCTGCCCGACGAGTTGAAAGCGCAGCCGATGTTGAAAGAACGCCTTGCCACCTATCCGATCTTTGCAGAAGGAGACGGCCATGTCATCTACGACCTCCGATAACCCGCGTCCGATTTTGGTGACGGGTGCGCATCGCAGCGGCACGACTTGGGTGGGCAAGATGCTGGCCGCCGAAGACGGCGTGGCCTACATCAGCGAGCCGCTCAACGTGCTGCACCGCCCGGGCGTGTTCCGCGCGCCGGTCAAGCGCTGGTACACCTACATCACCGCCGAGAACGAAGCCGAGTATCTGCCTGCGTTTCGCGAGTTGCTCGATTACGATTATCACCTGCTGCACGAGTTGCGTTCCATCCGTTCACGCAAAGACTTGCTGCGCATGGTCCGTGATTATCACAGCTTCTTCATCGGCAACATCCACGGTGAGCGGCCCTTGCTCAAGGACCCGTTTGCGGTCTTCTCGATGCCGTGGTTTGCCGCGCGATTGAACTGTCAGGTGGTGGTGACGGTGCGGCATCCCGCCGCGTTCGCCAGCAGCCTCAAACGTCTCAACTGGAGTTTCGACTTCCGCGACCTGCTCGACCAGCCGCTGCTGATGCGCGATCACCTCGAAGCCGACCGCGCCGACATGGAATCCATGCCGTCCGACGACATCATCGGCCAGGCCGCGCTGCTGTGGCGGATCATCTACCGCACCGTGCATCGGGACCATCAGGCGGATTCCGCCATTCAGGTCGTCCGCCACGAAGACCTGTCTCTCGACCCCGTGGGCGGATACCGTTCCCTTTATCAATCTCTCGGCCTGGAGTTTTCTCCGCGCGCCGAGAAGGACATCCGCAACTCGAGCAGTTCCGAAAACCCGACCGAGCTATCCAAGAACAAGACCCACTCAGTGAGGCTCGACAGCCGCGCCAACATGCACAACTGGAAGAAGCGCCTGACTGCCGAGGAGATCACGCGTATCCGCTCGTTGACCGAGGATGTGGCGCACCTGTTCTACTCAGACGTGCAGTGGGAGTGACCGTGAAGCCGCCTGCCCTGCCTACCGTTTCCATCGTCACACCGTCGTTCAATCAGGCGCGTTTTCTGGAGTCCACCATCCAGTCGGTGCTGACTCAGGATTATCCGCGCATCGAATATATCATTGTGGACGGTGGCTCGACCGATGGCAGCGTGGACATCATCAAGAAGTATGCCGACAAACTCGCCTGGTGGGTGAGCGAAAAGGACAAGGGTCAGACCGATGCCATCAACAAGGGCTTTGCCCGCGCCACGGGCGGAATCCTGGCCTGGCTCAACTCGGACGATACCTACGAGCCTCGCGCGGTGGGCAAAGCCGTGAAATATCTGCTCGACCATCCCGAAGTGGGCATGGTCTATGCCGATTGCAATTACATCGGCGAAGACGGTCAGGTGCTGGGAAAATTTCCCGCCGCGCAGACCGATTATGCGCGCCTGCGCCAGGGCTATGTCCACATCCCGCAGCAGACCATGTTCTTCCGCGCCGAGTTGTGGAAGCAGGTTGGTCCGCTCGATCCGTCGTTCTACTTCGCGATGGATTATGACCTGTGGACACGCATCGCCGAGAAGACCGCGATCAAGTATCTGGCGGGTCAGACCTGGGCTAACTTCCGCATGCACGCTTCGGGCAAGAGCATGGTCGCTGATGACCGCTGCTGGCCCGAGATGCTCAAGGTCCACTACCGCGACGGTGGCTCGTTCTTTGCGCCCATCGTGGCGAAGTATTATGTCCGCAAGCTGGTGGCTCCCGTGTGGAACTGGCGGCGGCGGAAGATATTGAAGATATAGTTCGCGCTGAGCGGAGTCGAAGCGTTGTTGTAAGAATCCTTCGACTTTGCTTCGCTGCGTTTCGCTCAGGACGAAAGGCTTTTATGAATCTCCTCTTTTCCCCTCCCTCTCTCAATGACTTGACTCGCTTACTCAGAGCCTGGCGCTTCTGGCTGCTGGCTGCGGTGATCGGTGCGCTGCTGGGCGCGGCGGTCTACTTTGTTGCGCCACCGCCGTATCGCGCGCGGACCACGGTCAATGTGGATTTCAACCTTGAAACCGCCTGGCCGCAGGAGACCGACCGCCAGCAGTTCTATTACCTCGAACGCGAGACCCGCAAGCTGGAGGAGATCGCCTGGTCGGATTCCGTGCTGCAAGCCGTGGCCGATGCGGACAGCAAGGTGACTGTTCGCGAATTGCGCGAGGGCAAGCTGCAACTCAGTCAACCTGGAGAGGCGGGCTGGCATTTCTTCGCCGATGACAAGGATGCGAAGCGCGCTGAGACTCTGGCTTCTGCCTGGGCCGAGTCTTTTGCGAAGGCCGCGCAGGCGGATGTCGGCGCACAGGATGGGTTGAACGCGGCCATTCAGATCGAGGTGACGCAGGCAGGGAATCTCCCCAAACAACGCAGTCTTCCGCTCAGCGCGTACCTGATGGCGGGGACGGTGGGGGCGTGGTTGTTAGGCGCGTTGGGGATTCTGTTCTTCGAACCGCGAAGACGCGAAGCGAAATGAAAGTCTCTCTAAATTCCGTGGTGAAACTCCTCTGGGCGGCGGCGTTGGTGACTCTGCCTGTCACCAGCTTCCGCTGGTTCCCGTTTCTCGGCGACAGTACGCTGGTCCGCCCGCTGGCGTTGTATCCGCTGGCGCTGTTACTGCCCATCCTGCTGATTCAGGCCGTTCGGAAGCAGCGCCCCTTCCCGTGGGCGGGGAGCGCGATTCTGCTAGGGGCCTTCGCCGTGGCCGTTTTGGCGGCGACCAGCTTTGGGGTCCTGATTGATCCGATTCCCTTGCGCGGACAAACCTATCTCGGGCGGGCTGTCCGCGCGCTGGCGACGCTGTTCATCGGATTGGTCTTCTTCATCGCTGCCGTGTGGATGAACCGCGACGAGGACGAGGTCAGGTTCACCCTGCGCTGGATGCTGGCGGGCTTCGGCGTGGAACTGGCCTGGAGTGCGTTGCAGGCAGTGACGTTTTACACGGGCCTACTGAACAAGGAAATGGTCACGCATTGGCAGTTGGCGTTTTCGATGCGCGAACTCGTCCGCACAAACCGCATCTCGGGCCTGGCCTACGAACCCGCCTGGCTGGCGGGTCAGATCGTGACGATGTACCTGCCGATCCTGTTCGCGGCCCTGCTGACGAAGACGCGCCTGACGCGTTTCCGCTGGCTGGAGCCTGTGCTGCTCGTTCTTTCGGTCTTGCTACTGCTGGCGACCTATTCGCGCGGTGGTATCTTGATCGGCGTGGGCGTGGCTGGACTGGTCTTCCTCCTGATGGGGCGCGAGCACCTGCGCGCCGCGTGGACCTGGTACTTTAGCGGGTTCCGTCGGGGCTGGTTGGTGCGTGTCGGATTGATCGTGCTGCTGGTAAGCGTGTTAGCGGGTTCGTTCGCCTTCCTCGGACGGAAAAATTATTTCCGCCGCCTATGGGATATTTCCGCTGACAGCCTGAGCGAGTACCTGGTCGACATCAACGTGGGCGGGCGCAGCGCCTACGCCACGGGCGCAATGGCCGCCTACGACGAGCATCCGATCTTTGGGGTGGGCCTGGGCGCGAGCGGATTCTGGATCTACAACCACCTGCCCGACTGGACCCTGACCACCGTCCCCGAAGTGGCGAAGCAGCTCAGCCCCGAGAGCAACCTGTATCCCAACCCGAAGAATCTCTACGTGCGCCTGCTGGCCGAGACGGGACTGGTCGGTTTCGTCTTCTTCTTTATCTTTCTTCTTTCCTCGCTAGCAGATTCCCTGGTTTTATACAAACGCGGTAATTTTTGGCGCTTCCTCGGTATCGCGGGACTTTTTGCGTGGCTGGCAATTGCCCTGTATAATGTGACCCAGGATTCGCTGGCTACACCGAATATCTGGATGCTTCCAGGCATTGTGGCGGGAATCTCACTTTCAACCTCACCCCTTGCCTCTCTTGAAAAAGAGAGGAAGGTTAAGGAGACTGCATGATCGTTTTGTCTGTAGGGATGCCGCGCGCGGGATCGGGCTGGCACTATAACCTGATCCACGACCTGATGAAGACGACAGGCTGCGCTGACGCTCGCGACATCCGCGAAAAATATGGGCTTCAGAAAATTCTTACTGAGGTGAATTGCAACATCGGTGTCCTGTCTGTGCGGCGGCTGGGGATGGTGACCGTTCCCGCGCTGCTGGGCAAGACCTTTGTCATCAAGGCTCACGCGGGGCCGACCAGCGCCTCACGCATGCTCCAGACCCTCGGCCTGCTGCGCATCACCTACATTTACCGCGACCCGCGCGATGCCATGCTCTCCGCCTTCGACTATGGTCAGCGCGCGCTGGCCAAGGGACATCCCAACGCCTTTTCGCACCTGACCGATTTCCAGAAGAGCCTGGATTTCATGATGGACTACATCCGCATCTGGCAGAAGTGGGTGCAGGAAAAGAACGTTCTGGTGGCGCGTTACGAGGATTTGCTGACGAGCTATGATGCCGAGTCCGCCCGTTTGGTTGGATTCCTCAAATTAGACGGGACCAGCCCCGAGGTCCGTGTGGTGGTGGAGCAATATCGCCCGGGCGCCAATGACGGTCAGCAGGGTCTGCATTATTACAAGGGCAAGATCGGCCGCTTCCGCGAGGCCTACACGGCCGAACAGCAGGCCACCCTCAAATCCAAATTCGGGTCGTATTTAGAGAAGATGGGCTATGAAGCCTGACCTGTGTCAGGTGTAATTTTCCTGTAATGCCATTGGTTCGTTCAGGTTAGACTTTTGGAATATCATTGAACAATGCGTAGGTTCGACACCCCCTACATCGCAGACTGGTTCGCCATCTCCCTGCGCTGGATCGTTTTGATCAGCCTGGTGGCTGCTTTGGGGTTGGGTCAGTCATTGACGTTGACGACCGTCTTCCCGTTGGCGCTGATGATCCTTTGGAATCTGGCGATGACCAGCGTCACCAGCCTGAACTATCGCGTCACCAATCACCGCATCGTCAATTTGGCAGCCGATTTTTTAACGGGGGCGATCTTCTTCTGGGTGCAGGGCGGCCTGGACGGCGCCGCCTGGTGGGTGGGTCTGTATACCGTCCTCACGGCGGCCATTTATTATGAGTTCTGGGGCGCCGCCCTTTCAGCCGCGGCCTACGTGGTCCTGTTCTATCTGAACCTCTTCATTCTGGGAACCTCCACCCAACCCATCGCACTGATCAAATCTCTGGTTCTTTTGTTGTTGGGCGCCCTGTTCGGCTTTTTGGGACGCCAGGTCATCGTCCGCATGAGGCGGATGCGCCTCGACTGGCTGGATGCCGAGGAAAGGAAGCGGCACATCCAGACCGACCGCCTGCGCGCCATCTACGAACTGACCTCCACCCTGGCGACGACTCTCAGCTACAAACGCGTTCTCAACTCTGCGCTGGACATGGCCTTCACCGCCCTGACGCCCGATCCCGAGGAAGCCGCCAGGGACCGCCTGGTGGGTGCCATCCTGCTCTTCAAGGGTGGCATGTTGCAGATCGAGTCGGCGCGGCGTTTCACCAATGCCGATCTGCGCGTGGCGTTCCACGGCAGTGAGGGCATCCTCAAGCACGTGTTCGACGAGGGCGAGCCGATCCTCTCGCGCGATATCGGCTACGACCCCGAGCTTGGACGGGTGGTGGCTTTGCGTAATTGCACCATCGCGTACTGTTTCCCCCTGCGCAGCGGATTCAACGTTTATGGCGCGATGCTCTTTGCACATCCCGACGCCAACTACTTTACCCCCGACCGCAAGGACCTGCTCGACATCATCGGTCGCCAGGCCGTCATCGCCATCCAGAACGCCAGGTTGTATCAGGACCTGGTCGAAGAGAAAGAACGCATGGTGGAGGTGCATGAGGAGGCGCGCAAAAAACTGGCGCGTGATCTGCACGACGGCCCCACCCAGTCCGTGGCGGCGATGGCCATGCGTATCAACCTGGTGCGCCGCATGATACAAAAGGACGTCAAAACCGCAGGCGAGGAACTCGTCCGCCTGGAGGAATTGGCGCATCGTACCACCAAGGAAATCCGCCACATGCTCTTTACCCTGCGGCCGCTCATTCTCGAGTCGCAGGGATTGAAGGCCGCCTTGCAGGCCATGGCCGACAAGATGCGTGAGACCTTCAGCCAGGAGGTCGCCATCGAACTCGACGAGCGTGTCGTCTCGCAGATGGAGATGGGCAAACAGGGCGTGGTCTTCTACATCGTGGAAGAAGCAGTCAACAACGCCCGCAAACACGCCAACGCCCCGGTCATCTGGGTGCGGCTCCGCTCGCTGGAATCCAGCGTGGCCCTGCTTGAGATCGTCGATGACGGCGCAGGCTTCGACGTGGCGGCCGTCAATTCCTCGTACGACAATCGCGGCAGCCTTGGCATGGTCAACCTGCGCGAGCGTACCGAACTGATCAACGGTCTGCTCAACATCAAATCTGCGCCCGGGCAGGGGACGACCGTGCAGGTTTATATCCCGTTCAGCGAAGAAGCTGCCGACCGTCTGCGCGGCGGCCTCGTGAACTGACATGCCCACTGCCGCTGGTCTGTATTATTTCGCTCACGAAGCGGAAGTCACCGCCCGCCCGCCTGTCATTTTGATTCATGGCGCGGGCGGCACACATTTAAACTGGCCGCCGCAGATTCGCCGTCTCGACGGTCAGCCCACACTGGCCGTGGATCTGCCCGGGCACGGAAAATCTGGCGGCGTCAGCCGTCAGGTCATCGGTGAATATGCAGCGGATATCCTTGCCTTCATGGACGCACTCAAGATGCGCGCGGCGATCCTGGTCGGGCACTCGATGGGCAGTGCCATCGCGCTCAATCTCGCCGCCCAATCGCCGAAACGCGTGCTGGGGCTGGGATTGCTCGGCGGCGGCGTGCGCCTCTCGGTGAATCCCAGTTTGTTGCAAAGCGCCGCCGATCCATCCACGTTTCTTTCCGCCGTGCAGCGCGTGACCGAATATTCGTACAGTTTGCAGGCTGACTCGCGTCTGAAGGAACTGGGCGAGAAGCGCATGGCCGAGACCCGTCCGCCCGTGCTGTATGGGGATTTCCTGGCCTGTGACGGATTCGATGCCTCAGCGGATTTGCCGCATGTCCACGCCCCGACCTTGATCCTGGTCGGCGAACAAGACAAAATGACGCCGCCTCGCTTGTCCCGCACGTTGAATGAGCAGATTCCCCGCTCGCGTCTGGTCACCCTGCCCGATACGGGTCACATGCTGATGCTGGAACAACCCGAACTTGTGGCAGGGCACCTTACTGAATTCTTCCGATCCATTCCCTACCAGGCCGGACAATAAAAAGCTCCAGCATCGCTGGAGCTTTTTTCTACTTGTTTCCAAACAGGCTCACCAAAATTGACCTGGCTGCCTGGGCCGCACGCGCCCGGTGACTAAGACGGTTCTTCTCTGCCGCAGGCAGCTCGGCCATGGTCTGGCCCAGTTCGGGCAGAAAGAAGATCGGATCGTAGCCGAATCCGCCCGAGCCGCGCTCCTCGGGGATAATCTCGCCAGGACAGTTCCCTTCGGCAAACTGCACCTCGCCTTCGGTGGTGGCGACAGCGATGGTGGCGTGGAAATGTGCCGCCCACGGTCGGGGTTTGTCCGCCAGCTTTTCGAGCAGATAGGCGCGGCGATCGGCGTCGGTGGCACCCGGCTTGGACGAGTAGCGTGCGGAATGGATGCCGGGCGCCCCGTCCAGCGCGTCAACTTCCAGACCCGAGTCGTCGGCCAGGGCGATCAGTCCGCTGGCTCGGGCGAAGGCCCGAGCCTTCTTGGCGGCGTTCTCTTCGTAATTGGAACCGTCCTCTTCCACTTCGAGGGCGAGGCCGATCTGAGTGGGGGTGACCAACTCCACGTGCAGGTCCGAGAGGATTTCCTGAAGTTCGCGGACCTTGCCCTGATTGTTGGTGGCAATGAGCAGTCTATGATTCATGTTCGATCCTTGATGGTTTGGATGGCCCAGGTGGTGTGTTCGCGCACCAGCGGCTCGGGGTCTTCGAGCGCCGATTCTAACGCAGGTAGGGCGGATTCGTCTCCCAGGTTACCGAGCGCCACGCTGACGTTACGCAGATAACCGCGTCGTTTGGCGCGCTGGACGGGGCTATCTTTGAAGGTGCGGTTGAAGGCCTCGGGTGTCAGGGCCAGGTCCTCGGTCAGGTTGCGGAGCGGAATCAATTTCTCGAAGGCGGGATCAGCCTCGGGGGCGAAGCGATTCCACGGGCAGACCTGCTGGCAGACGTCGCAGCCGAAGATCCAGTTTCCCATTTGGGTTCGCAGATCTTCGGGAATCCCGCCCTTGTTTTCGATGGTCAGGTACGAGATGCAGCGGCGCGCGTCGAGGGTGCGGTCGGGCAGGATGCATTGGGTGGGACAGGCGTCGAGGCAGCGTGTGCAGGTGCCGCATTGGTCGGTGGCGAATGGCGGATCGGGGTCGAGTTCGAGGCCGAGCAGAATCTCGGACAGGAAGAAGGTGGAGCCGAGGCGCGGATGAATCAGGCAGGTGTTCTTGCCGATCCAGCCGAGGCCCGCGCGTTGAGCCAAGTCGCGTTCGAGGATGGGACCCGTGTCGGTGTACCAGCGGTTGGGGACGGGCTGCCCGACCTGTTCCTCGATGAATGCGACCAGTTGCTGCATGCGTTTGGGCAGGACGAGGTGATAGTCTTTACCCCAGGCGTAGGCGGCAATTCGACCCTGTGGGTGAAAATCGGAAATAGGGGGACGTGTCGTCGGCTGGTAGGGGGTGCCCAGCACGAGGATGGACTGGCACTCGGGCAGGATCAGGCGCGGGTCGGCGCGGCGGGCACGGGAGGTCTCGTCGGCGAGATAGGCCATCGTCCCGTGGCGGCCTTCCGCCAGCCAGCGTTCGAAAGCGGAGAAATGCTGGGGAGGTGCAGGTAACGTAACGCCGACCAGGGCGAACCCCAGTCGATGTGCCTCGCTTTTAATGGTAGCAGTTAGTGTTTTATCCAAGAATCTTATTTTACGAGAATTTTGACATAAAGAAACTTACCAAGTGGGATACCTTTGGCATTAGCCATCTGCCAGGCACTGACGTATTCCCCGGCCTTGTCGGGCGCTTTGAAGGAAACTGAGACTTCAATTTCTTGCCCGGCCTCGATCATATTAGGCAATGGTTGAGGAACACCAGACATTTTTTCGCCGAAAACATAATATAGTTTGTATTGATCGCTCCAGACACAGGAACCAGTATTCTTGATCTCCCAGGTCTTGACGAACTCCTGTCCGGGTGACATGACTGTTCCATCTGGAATGGTAATGTCTGTTGTGTAGGGATCATAACTCATGTCATCGCACAAGACGGCAGTTGTGGTTACTGCGGGTGAAATTTGAGTGGCTTCTTCAGCTATAGGCATGGAAGTACAAGCCTGTAACACGAGAACAAAGATGAAAAGCAGTGGCGTATTTTTGAGTTTCATAAGGAGTATTCAATCCCGCTCTTAATGATTTTTTGTAGATAAAACAACGCCGACCAGGGGGACCCCAGTCGGCGTGTTTTGTTTAATGTCTTACTTCACGAGGATCTTGACGTACACGACCTTCCCAAAGGGGATGCCCTGTGCATTGGCCATTTGCCAAGCACTGAGGTATTCCCCGGCCTTGTCGGGCGCCTTGAAAGAGACCGAAACTTCCACTTCCTGTCCGATCTCGACCACGCCCGCCAACGGTTGTGGCACGCCAGACATTTGATTTGTATATTTAGCATACACCAGACCATACCCGGCACCCCATACGCAAGAGCCAATATTCTTGACCTTCCAGGTCTTGACGAATTCCTGGCCAGGCGTCATGGCCGTACCGTCAGGGATGTTGACATCCACCGTGGCGAGATCAAAGGTCATGTCGTCGCATAAAACCTTAGTAGGGGTCACGGTGACGGCCACACCGCTGGCGTCGGTTACCACCGGCAGGACCGCTTCTTCCGTGGCGGTGGGTTCGAGCGTGGGCGTCTCGCTGGGCAGCGGCTCGGGCGTGGACGTGAAGGATGCAGCGGTCAGCGTGATCTCGGCCACCACGGTCTGCGCGGCGGACGTGCTCAAGACGGCCACATCGGGCGTGGGCGCGGCGGGAGTGCCCGCGCCGCAGGCACTCAATATCAGGGCGGTGATGATGGTTAGCGAAAAGATGGTCAGTTTTTTCATTGTTGCCTCCGAATCTTGCCGAAAGTGGGGCGCGGAATCAGGGCTATTTCTTCACTTCGATCTTGTAGCACAAGTAGGTGCCAAAGTAGTAGCCTTGGTCGTCGCGCATGCGCCAGCAGCCTTCGTAGGTGCCCGGTGCAAGGTGCGCGGTGAGGAGCACGGTGAAGTTGGCAGTTTCGCCGGAGTCCACAAACTGATTGCGGGTTTTGATGGGCAGGTCGTAACCATCCATCTTGTCGCCCGCCACGAAGACGAGCGAATAGCCCTCATCCCAACTGCAGGTGCCGCTGTTCTTCACGGCCCAGGTCTTCTCGAAGTCTTCACCGGGCTTCATCACGGTCCCGTCTGGGACGGTCACATCTGCGATGTAGGCCGCATCATTGCACACCGGGCCAGAGGTGGTGGGGGTGAAGAGCGAGATGGGAGTCAATCCAGGGGTGCCCGGAGTGCCGATTGGCGTCAGTCCCAGGCCGACAGGGGTTCCCTGTCCCGCAACCGGCTGACCGGCGATCATCGTGAATGTGGGCTGCGGTGTATTGGTCGGGATGGCGGTCGGCGGGACGGCCAGGGCGGTTTGAGTTTGTTTGACGTCGAAATCCGCGATTAGCGTCTGGGCAGCCGAGGTGTACACGACGCTAACGTCCACGGTGGGTGCGGGCGTGGCTCCGATGTTACAGGCTGTCAGGGCAAGGATGGCCATGGAAGCGATGGCCAACCAGGCCAGTTTCTTCAAGCGCATGTTCGGGTACCTCCATTTGATTTATCTCATTATAACGCACGTCTAGGGACCAGGGGTGACACTCGGCGTGGCGGTGGGTGTGCTGGTACTTGTGGGTGTGGCCGTGCTGGTGAGCGTAGCCGACGGTGTGGGGGTGAACGTAGTCGTGGCCGTGGGCGAGGCGGTGGCGGTGTGGGTGGCGGTGACGCTGGGGGTGATGGACGGGGTCAATGTGGCGGGCGGCGGCCCCATGCGGACGATGCGCGGCGCCACCCAGATGGCCTCGTCATCCCGTGGGGACCCGTTGGCGGATACCGTCAAAGTGAATTTTCCCGTCAGCCCAGACAGCGCACTCAAGTCCAGATCCACCGTGTAGTACTGGCCTTCGTAGACCTCGCGCCACGAGCCCAGGTTATAGGTCTGGCCGCCACTCTTGAAATCGAGGCGGAAGACCACGTCGCAGCGATCACGGTTGTAACGGCAGCTCAGCAACGCGCGGAAGCGGTCCCCGTTCTGCACGGTGATGGCGGGGTAGGTGCCCGAGATCAGGCCGTTATTGTTGTTCTTGGGCATGGTCAGCAGGCTGGGCTCGTCGGCCTTGCTGCCGTTCTCCAGTTTCGGGTTCTGGATCTGGAGCACATAACCGCGTTCGTCGTCCTCCGAGCCGGAGCACGGCAGGGAGGTGTTGTTGTTTTCCCACGAAGCGTCGCACATGTGGGCCACGAAATCATACGCGGCATGGACCGGGCCCTTGACGGTGATGTCCACCCAGAAGGCCACGTCGGCATTGTCTCCGATTCCGAACAGGGCATTGGAGGCGTTGCGGAGTTTCCAGTAACCGCGATAGTGTCCATCCTTGCCGGGCGCTGTCAGGTTGACCGAGAGATCCACGGTCTGCCCGGGGTTGATGTTGCCCGGCAGGGCCACCGCCGTGGGGCCGTTCATCGGGTCGCCGCTGACAAAGACCAGCGCATAGGACGAGGTCCACGAGCAGGTGCCGGTGTTTTGCAGCCGCCAGGTCTTGGTGAAATTCGATCCGCGCGAGAAGACCGTCCCGTCCGAGATGGACACATCCTTGACGAAGGAGGCGGAGTCACAGCGGCTGACCACGGGCGGCGCAGAACTGGGCAGGACAATGGGCGTGGAGGTGGGCGGAGCCACGACCGGGCTGGCGGTGGGCAGGGGCAGGCCTGGCGTGACTGTGGCAAATCCAGGTTGCGCGGCTGCCGTGCTGGTCTGTGCGGCGGCGGTGTAGAGGCCGTTCAGGGTGGCGACCGTGTCGGGCGTGGAGGGGACGGTGGCGGCATTGCAGGCCAGTTGCACCATCACCAACAGGGCGAAAAGAAGGCTGAGTGAATATCGTTTGAACATGGGTACCCTCCAAAAAGGGGCTTCAGTCTTTATAGACGCCGGGGCAGGGGAGGGAGTTCCCCGAAAAAAAGAGCCGCGCGTCGCGCGGCTCTGGGGTTATTTGCAATCGTATAAGAAGGGCGCTTTGCCGAAATCCTGTCCGACCGGGGCTATTGTGAAGAGTTGCGCCCAACGTTCGTTGTTGGTGGAGCCGTAGTGGATGCTCCACACCATCGAAACGGTCTTGGAACCGGCTTCTGTGAATTTGACGGTGCGCTTGTCTTCGTTGGCCCCGTCGCTCTTGCGCCAGTTGTAGGTCACACTGACCGGGCCGTTGACCGTGATGGTGGCGTAGATAGTGTAGAACACATTGGCCGGGCAGCCCGTAGCCGGGTTGCGGTCCACTTCGTAGGTCACACTGGTCACACCATAGTCGACCTTGGTGGACGAGTTGACGTTGACGTCGATCCAGATGGGCGAATCGTAGCCGACGCCGAAGGTGGTGCCGCCGGGCGTCTGGAGCTTCCAGTAGCTTTTGTAGTTGCCGTCGGCGGCGGGAGCGGTCAGGACCAGCGGAACATCCACGATGTCACCGGGCAGGGCTTGCTGCGGGAAATTGTACACATACCCGCCGCCCATCACGTCGCCATCCCAGAAGACGATCTTGTAACTGGTGTCCCACACGCAGGTGCTGGTATTCTGGATGCGCCAGACCTTGGTGAATTGCTGACCGGGCTTCAAGATGGTGCCGTCCGGGACGGTTTCCTCCACCAGGCTGGCCTTGGCGCAGTCGGCGTCCTTGCCCGAGGCGGGTGGGAAGGTGGGTTTGGGTTGGAGCGTGGGGGTCGGGCCAATCTCGGCGGGCGTGGGGATGGCCTGGGTGGGGGTGGAAATGTCGAGTACAGGGGGAACCTGCGTCTGTTGGGCGTCCCGCGCCTGGACCGTCAGCGCGACGGCGGTGGCGATGGTGTCATCGTTCGAGGCGGAGGTCCCGCAGGCGGAGGCGATGAGGCTAAGGCTGAAGAGGATCGCGATGAGTTTGTATCTGGGGGTTTGGAGCATTCTGGTTCCTTTCTAGCGGTGGTCTTGGAACGGACCAGGCACATTATACACGGGAAACGGGAAGCGCCCAGCCGAGGCCAGGCGCTTCGCATAGACAGTGGTTTGCGTTACGGCTGGTACTGGATGGTCAGAGTGACCGAGCCGGGGTTGCAGGTGAGGTAATCGGCCTGCCCATCCAGGTCGCTGGGACCGGCCGGGTGCAGGCGGATCTGGAAGCGGGCCCGCCCTTCTGTGGCGCGCGTCTGGACGAAGGACTTGACGTCGATGCCCGAGCCGGGCACGGAGTTCAGCAGGACGATGCCGGTACCGGCCACGTCATAGTCGGTCTGGTCGAGCGGCAGGGCGTACTGCAATTCGCCCACCCAGATGCCTGCCAGGCTGGTGAACGGATTTTGTGCGGCGGAACAGCTACTCAGGTTGAGCGTGGCGCTGTTGATGGTCTTGCCCGAGAGGGACGAGATGTCGAAACTCAGGTAGCCGCGTGCGAGGAAGTTGGTGCTGGTGTCACCCGCCAGCACGGTGCTAGGGATGCCCTGGCCCGCGCCTGGCTCGTACACGGTCCCGCTCTCACTGCCAACGGCGTTGAGCACCACCTGGGCCACGGCAGGCGGTAGGGTGATGGTGGGCGTTGGGGTCGCCACTTTCATCTGGACGTAGAACTGGGTGAACAACACCCCAGCGGCGTTGCGTAATTTCCAGTAGCCGGTGTAATCGCCAGGCGTGGAAGGAGCGGTCAGGTTGATGGAGATATCCACGGTCTGCCCGGTATTGACGTTGCCCGTCAGGGCCTGGGTGGCGGGACCGTTCATCGAGTTGCCGCTCGAAAAGACCACCGCGTAAGAGGGAGTCCACGAGCAGGTGCCGACGTTCTTGATGCGCCAAGTCTTGGTGAAGGCCTGCCCGGGCGCGAGGACCGTCCCGTCTGGGATGGTGACATCGGTGATGAATTGGGCGATATCACAGGTGGAGGTGGCGGTCGGGACGACGCGCGTGGGCGGCGGAGCCACGGTGGGCGGCGCGACCGTGGTGATGGCCGGGGCCGGGACCGTGTTGGTGGCCGTGGGCGGCGCGGACGAGGTCAGCGCTGCCTGAACAGTCTGCGCGATGGTGGTCGAGGCAAGGTCGGGGGTGGCCGGCGCATTGGAGGGCAGGTTACATGCGCTAAGGGTCAGCGTAACGGCCAGGACAATGGGGATAAGGCGTTTCATATTCATGTCTTCTTCTCCTCGGATGAGCGTTGTGATTGTACCGCATGTAGGTTTTAATCACATCCCCCGCAGTTCTTAGGGGGCAATTCAGTGGACGTCCGCCGCGGGCGTTTGGTTCCAAAAGAAAACAGGAGCCCATGGGCTCCTGTTTTGACGGGACCAGATTGAGGGTCCGGGTTATTTCTCGTAGGGCTGGCCGTCGGCAGCGGGGGCGACCGCCTTGCCGACCACGCCGGTCAGCACGATCATGGTCACGATATAGGGGGCCATCAGCAGGAATTCGGGTGGGATACCCACCTGCAGAATCTGGAGCTTTACCTGGAGCGAATCTGCGAAACCGAAGATCAGCGAGGAGGTGTACGCGCCGATGGGTGTCCACTTGCCAAAGATCATGGCAGCTAGGCCGATGAAGCCTTTACCGGCGGTCATGACCTCGTCGAAGCGGCCGACCGAGCCAATGGTGAAGTACGCGCCGCCCAACCCGGCAAACATGCCACCGAGGATGACGTTGATATAGCGCATCAGGTACACGTTCACACCAAGAGTATCGGCTGCTTTGGGGTGCTCACCCACGGCACGAGTGCGCAATCCCCAGGGAGTATAGAACAGTACGACGTGCAGGACCGCCACCAGAAGGATGGTGAGGAATACGATGGGCGTGTTTTCGAAGAGGACCGGACCCAGTACGGGGATTTTCGACAGTATGGGGATGGAGATGGACGGGAAGGTGCCCGAGTTATTCAGAGCATCGATGTTCTTTTCGAGGAAGCGCGAGGAGACAAAACTGGTCACGCCTGCACCCAGGATGTTGACCGCCGTGCCGCTGATGATCTGGTCCACTTTGAACTTGATGACCAGAAATGCGTGCAGACTGGCCACCACTGCGCCGGTCAGGAGGGCGGCAAACAGGGCGATCCACAGGTTCTTGGTGAGCGTGCCAACGATGACCGAGACCTGCGCGGCGAAGAGCATTGTCCCTTCGATGCCGATATTGGTTACGCCGGCCCGTTCGCTGATCACACCGCACAGGGCAGCCAGCGCGATGGGTGTGGCACGCACGAACGAACTACCCAGCATACCAACCAGACTGAATGACTTGTCGCGTGCTGCCCAAACGAGGAAGGCCATCACGAAACTAAAGGCCAACACCGCCACCAGCGTGCTCGTCGACTTGACGCCACGTGCCAATTGGAAGGCGCCAAAAGCGACCAACACCAGGGCGAGGAGGTAGGTGGTCGCCTGGGTTGGCATGATTAGGTCCGGGATCAGGATGGCGTTGGTCTGACTTAGGTTGAGGCCGAATTTTGTCATCTGGCCGGGTTGGGTGTCCATGGCAAATAGGAAGATCACTATCAAGCCTACGACGATCAGTAAGACGCCCCAAATAATGCGGGTGCGCATGTCAATTTCAGGATTCTTCTTTGTTTTCATCATGCGAGCCTCGTGTATGAATTAGCCGCGGGATTGAAGTGCATGCTTTTCAGCAGGACGGATACGATACAGCCAGCGGATAATGTCTGGAGCAGCCACAAAGACGATCACCAGACCCTGGATGATGGAGATGATATCGACCGGGATGCCCGCCAGCGACTGCATGCGGGTCGCCCCACCGCGCAGTACGCCGAACAGCAGGGCAGCCAGTACCACGCCGAACGGGTGGCTCTTGCCAAGCAGGGCGATGGCAATGGCATCGAAGCCGTAACCAGCCGAGAAGCCCTGACCCACCCAGTGGTCCACGCCCAGCACCTGGGAGGCGCCGGAGAGTCCCGCCAGGCCGCCGGAGATGACCATCGCCAGCACGAAGTTGCGCACGATATTGACACCGGCATATTTGGCGGCGTCCGGGTTGGCGCCCACGGTGCGGATTTCGAAGCCGATGGTGGTCTTGAACAGCAGCCAGTAGATCAGCCAGGCCACCAGCAGCGCCAGGATAAAGCCCCAGTTTACGCGCAGGGGATCAGCGAAGAAGTGCGGC
The DNA here is from genome assembly GCA_937928015.1 of uncultured Anaerolineales bacterium. Classification (GTDB taxonomy): domain Bacteria; phylum Chloroflexota; class Anaerolineae; order Anaerolineales; family Villigracilaceae; genus JACPVF01. Next base: position 19,919 of record CALFXA010000061.1, read on the forward strand.
AGTTGTGCCGACTCTGCAATGTTGCGGGTAACCGGGCGGAAGCCGGGCGACTTCATTGGGCCGTTGAGCAGCCAGTCGCTCAGGCGGAAGCCGATCCAGTTCATCATGATGGTGTTGACCACCTCATGCGCGCCGAACCTGGCCTTCAGGTAGCCCGGGATTGCGCCCCAGATTGCGCCCGCCGCGATTCCGCCCAGCAGGGCCAGGGGCAGGTGAATAAAGGCTGGCAGGCCTTGCAGGCTGTAGCCTACGAAGACCGAGCCGAGCGCGCCCATGAAGAATTGTCCCTCCGCGCCGATGTTGAACAGGCCGCAGCGGAAGCCGACTGCTACTGCCAGACCCGCAAAAATGTACGGGGTGGCCGTGGTCAGGCTTTCGGAGAGGGGGTAGATGGCTTTCAACAGGGCGGCGCTGTCTCCGGTGCTGAAGTAGACCTGGATGCCGGCCACGATGTCGCGGGGGTTGCCCAACGAGCCGCCGAACAGCGCGCCGTAGGCGGTGGCGATGGAGGTCCAGGTAGCGGCGAAGGCCGCGCCCGGCGCCTGGAAGAAATTTTTCCAGGCTGCGATGACGGTTACGTCCGTACCGGCGATCACAATGGCCCCGATCACCAGGCCGGTGAAGATGGCCAGCAGCGGCAGCAGGGTGTTGTAACTGCCCTCAAAGACCTGCCGCAGGTCGAATTTATTGTCCTTTTTCTCGGACGGGTTCGCTTGCACAGTTTTGTCGGTCAAGGTTCAATCCTCCTAAAAGACTTTCTCGACCGGACCGGCGGATTTCTTCTTCGCCGAGTCGGGGATGTCTTCCGGTTTGACGCCGGCCATCAACAGGCCCAGGTGCTCCTTGGTGGCGCCGGCGGGCAGGATGTCCACGATCTTTCCGCGGTACATCACGGCGATGCGATCCGAGAGCGCAATGATTTCATCTAATTCGGAGGAAACCACCAGAACTGCGGTGCCTTCGTCGCGTTTCTCGATGATGCGGCTGTGGATGTACTCGATGGAGCCCACATCCAGACCGCGGGTAGGCTGGGAGGCGATCAGCAGTTTGATCGGGCGCGAGAACTCGCGCGCCACGATGACCTTTTGCTGGTTGCCGCCCGAGAGCGTGGAGGCCGCGACGAAAATGCTCGGCGTGCGGACATCGAACTGCTTCACCAACATCGAGCCGTTCTCGGCGATAACCTTTTCTTGCATGTTCACGCCCCTGGCGAACGGCGATTTGTAATAGGTGCACAGCACCATGTTATCCAGCAGGGGGAAGGACAACACCAGTCCATGCTTCTGGCGGTCTTCGGGGACGTGTGCCACACCCTGCTCGATGATCTGGCGCGGAGTGGCCTTGTGGATGTCCTTGCCGCTCAAGTGGATGGTGCCGCTCTTGAGCGGAAGCAGACCGGTCAGCGCGTAGACCAATTCGGTCTGCCCGTTGCCCTGAACGCCAGCCACGCCCACCACTTCGCCGGCATGCACGTCGAGGTTCAAGCCGTTGACGGCCGGGTTGCCCCGCTCGTCGTTCACATGCAGGTCCTTGACCTTCAGCACGACTTCCTTGGGCTGGGAGATTTTTTTCTCCACCACCAGGTTGACCTCGCGGCCCACCATCATCTCGGCCAACTTCTGCTCGTCCACTTCACCGGGGATGGCGCTGCCGACCACCTGACCGAGGCGCAGCACGGTGATGCGGTTCGCGATGTGGAGAACTTCCTTGAGTTTATGCGTGATGAAAATGAGGGACTTTCCTGAAGCAATCAAGGAGTGGATGATCTTGAACAGGCCATCCACCTCCTGCGGGGTCAATACCGCGGTCGGCTCGTCGAGGATCAGAATGTCGGCCTGGCGGTAGAGAACCTTGATGATCTCCACACGCTGCTGGATGCCGACTGGCAGATCCTTGATGTAAGCATTGGGATCGACCTCGAGCCCGTACTGGTCCGAGATCTCACGGATACGCTGTGCCACCTTTTCACGGTCGAGAAACACGCCGCTCTTGGTGGTCTCGTTGCCGAGCATGACATTCTCGGTCACGGTCATGACGGGCACCAGCATGAAGTGCTGATGCACCATCCCAATTCCCCGCGCAATGGCATCGTTAGGGCCTTCGATATCCACTTTCTGATCATTGATCAGGATTTCTCCCTTGTCTGGCTTGTACAGACCATACAGGATGTTCATCAAAGTGGTTTTGCCGGCGCCATTTTCACCCAGCAGGGCATGGATCTCGCCCTTCTCCAGTGTCAGGTCAATGTCCTGATTGGCCTTGACGCCGGGGAAGGTCTTGGTGATACCACGCAGTTCCAATACGGGCATAATGCTTCTCCTGGCTAAATTTGTATTTTGATTGCAAGCCGCCGCAGATGGCGAAAGGACTTCGCCAACTCCGGCGGCACTCGCAGTCAATAGATGAAAAAAGGCCGGGGGAGGAATCCCCCGGCCTTTTGTAGTGCAGGGCTAATCTTACTCGCCGATCTTGACGGCGCCGCTGATGATGTCAGCCGTGAGCTTCTCGAGCTCGGCCTTCAGTTCATCGGAAGCACCAGTAACGCCCGCGATGCCGACGCCACCATTCTCGAGGGTGCCGATGTAGAGGCCGCCCTTGAAGGAGCCGTCAACAACCTGCTGGATCGCGGTGTACACGGCAACGTTGGTGTTCTTGAGCACGGAGGTCAGGATGACATCCTTGTACTCGGCCGCAGAGACGGTCCAGTCATTGTCCACGCCCACGATCATGCAGGAGCCGCTCTCCTTGCAGTAGGCAGCGGAGCCGAGGCCAACGGGGCCAGCCACGGGCATGATGATGTCGGCGCCTTCCTGAACGAAGGACTCGGCGAAAGCGCGGCCGTCATCGGTGGATTCGAAGTTGCCGGTGTAGGTGAACGGCAGAACTTCCACGGTCGTACCCTTCTGGGCGTTGTAGTATTCCACGCCAGCCTTGAAGCCGGTCATGAAGATGGTCACAGGCGGGATCTCGAGACCACCGAAGGTGGCAACCTTGCCAGTCTTGGTCATGGCAGCGGCGGCGTAGCCAGCCAGGAAACCAGCCTGGTCGGTCTGGAAGGTCAGGCCGAGGACGTTGGGCAGTTCGGTCGCGGAACCGCAGGTCTGGCCCTCAACGGCGGTGTCGCCGAAGCAGTCAGGATACGAATAGTCCACGATGGCGAACTTGGTGTCGGGATTGGCCTTGGCAGCGGTGGCGGTGTCGACGCCGAGCAGGAAGCCAACGGTAACGATCAGGTTGGTCTTCTCATCCAGGAACTGCTGGATGTTCTTGGCGTAGTCGGACTGCTGCTGCGATTCCAGGTACTTGCCTTCGACGCCGAAGTCGGCAACAGCCTTCTCAACGCCCGCGTAAGCGGTGGCATTGAAGGACTTGTCGTCGATACCGCCGAGGTCGGTCACTTCGCCGACCTTGACGACCATGGGGGCCTCGGTGGGGGCGGCGGTGGGAGCTTCGGTAGCGGCTTCCGTGGCGGGAGCCTCAGTGGCGGGGACCTCGGTCGGCGCGGCGGTCGGGGTCGTGCCGCAGGCTGTCAGCAACATCGTAGCGACGAGCAGAACAGCCAGTACAGAGTACAGCTTCTTCATGTGATTCTTCTCCTGAAAGAATGGTTGGATATGGGTGGGAATTTTCTTTGGCGTTCGGGCGCGTGGCCTACGCCTCGAAAAATTGACCCTTCCCTTGTATGACAAGTATAAAGCCTATCGATTCATTGTGCAAGCCTGAACAACCAGACAACCTACTGCGCTTCTTCAGGTTTTACCCCTGTCGAAATGCCCCCATTTTTGAGATCTGTGCCCAGATTTAACAATTCCTGCTGTAAATCGGCAGGGACGAAGGTCTGGGCTTCGTGATAGGGGGAGAGGCGCATACTCCCCACCAGCGAGGCGGGCGGCGGCCCGGCGGGGATCACCACCAGCGCCTGATACAGGATGGAACCCGCGTCCGGGGTGACCGAGACGAGGATGCGCTTTTCCGCCTCCGGCCAGACCTGGGCCTGGTCCTGCTCCCAGCCGATGGCCCACGCCCCGGCCTGGGACGCGGCCACCACCGCGCCCTGACCCGTCCCGCCGCCCACGCCGAAGACGATGTCTGCGCCGTCTCCGATCATGCCGAGCGCGGTCTGACGGCCCCAGGTCTCGTCGCGGAAGAGGTCTTCGCGCGAGCCGTCCTCGCGGTAGGTGACGTAGACCTTGAGATCGGGGTTTGCGTACAAGACCCCGGCGCGGAAGCCTTCGCAGGCCCGCCAGTTGGACGGGATGCCCGCCGTCTCGCAGGCCGCGCCGACGACGCCGGTCTGGGTCATGCCGGCCGCCAGCACGCCCGCCAGGAATCCGCCCTGGTCCTCGGGGAAGGTCACAGAGATGAAGTTTTTGCGGGCGGGATCGGAGGGTTGGTCGAGGCCGATGAAAACGGAATCAGGATACAGGTCCGCGGCCTGGAGAGTCTCATCTTCCAGGCTGATGCCGCTGGTCACGATCACGTCATACTTCTTTTCCGCAAAGTAGGCCAGGTTCTTGGCATAGTCAAGCGAGCTGACCGATTCGATGAAGTCCGCTTTTTGGAGGATACCGTCAGTCAACGCTTTTTGGATGCCCTCCCAGGCAGACTGCGTCAGGCCGTAATCCTGCAAACCGCCCGTGTCGGTGACCAACCCCACGCAATAGACATCCGACCGCGCACAATCCACCTGGGGCGGAGTGCACGCGGTCAGGAAAAGGCAGAGCGCGAGAAGGAAAGCCGGACCGCGCTTCATGCCGCAGGCTGCGCCTCTCCTTTTTTGACGCCGAGCATGAGCACCAGGGCGACGATCAGGAAGAGCGGGCTGGCGACCATGATGATGTTGTATTGTCCGCCGCTGACGGTGACGATGGCGCCATTCAGGTTGGGGCCGACGATAGCGGAGAAGGTCGAGAAGAGGTAGTAAAGGCCCGTAAAGGTGCCAATGCGGGCGGCGGTAGTCAGGTCGACGACCATGGGCAGCGAGTTGATGTTGATCAGGGCCCAGGCGATGCCAGCCGGCATGAGCAGCAGGCTGATGACGTGGACGTTGCCCAGCACGGGAACCTTGGCGACCTGCGCGGCGAGCGTAGAAGCGGGCAGGATGAAGAGACCAAAGATCAGGGCTGCCATGCTGACGATGCCAATCGAGATGGTGATGCGCCGTCCGAGGCGGCTGCCAAGCAGACCCGCCGGCAGCGCGAAGAGCACGAAGAAGAGTCCGAGGTGACCGGTGAGACGGCCCGCATCGCCTTCGGTGAGGCCTATATATTTTGTCGCGTACAAAGTGAGGAAGGCTTCGATGCCCGTATAAGCCAGGAACCAGAAGAAGATGGCGAACAGGATGCGCAATCCGCTTTTGTCTTCGTCGTTCATCAGTTCGCGCAGGCTCTCGAACATATTCGGTTCCTTCTCGGTCTCTTCATATTCTTTGGGTTCCTTAATGAATACGAAGACCAGCAGGGCGGCGACCACCGTCAGCACAGACCCCATCCAGAACGGGAAGTTGACGTTGATTTCATATAACGAACTGCCGACCAGTGAGGCGATGATGGTGCCGACGCCGCCCATCAGGTTGATGATGCCGTTGGCCTGCGAGCGGAACGGCGACGGGGTGATGTCGGGCATGAGCGCCACGACGGGCGTACGCCAGAAAGCCATGCTGACCAACAGCGTGCTGGTGCATGCCACGAACAGCGGCAGGACCGCAGCCATGGGGATCAGTCCGAAAGCCAGCGCGCCGATGGGAGCGCCGATCAAGATGAAAGGCATGCGGCGTCCGATGGGGGTGCGCAGACGGTCGGACCAGGCGCCGACGGGCGGCTGGATGAAGAGCGCCGCGATGTTATCGAGCGTCATAAAGAAGCCGATCAGGAAGGGCGACAGGTTGAATTTGTTGGCGAGGAAGAGCGGCACGAAAGCGTTATATACCGTCCAGATCACGCTGACGCCGAAGAAGCCAAAGCCGAGCAGGAAGATCTTGCCGTAATTGAATTTCACGTTGCATCTCCTCTTTGGGATGGACTGTATCACCCGGTGAGCGCGGTTATTCGTTCGCGTTGTCCGAGGGGTCTTCGCGGTGGGCTTTCAGAAATTTTCGGTCGGCTTCACTCAGGTCCGCTTTTTCGAGCAGGTCGGGGCGTTTCTTCAACGTCCGCAGCAGGGACTGCTCGCGCCGCCACTTGTCGATTTTTGCGTGGTCGCCGGAGAGCAGTACGTCGGGCACTGTCCAGCCGCGGAATTCGGGCGGGCGGGTGTAGTGCGGATATTCGAGCAGGCCGCTGGAATGCGAGTCGTCTTCGGCACCGGTCGGGTCGCCGAGCACGTCGGGCAGCAGGCGCGAGATGGCATCCACGATGAGCAGGGCGGGCAGCTCGCCGCCGGTCAGCACGTAGTCGCCGACCGAGATCTCGTCGGTGACGAGGTGTTCGCGGATGCGCTCGTCGATGCCTTCGTAGCGTCCGCAGATCAAGGCGATGCGCTCGTGCTTGGAGAGTTCCTGGGCTACGCGCTGGTCGAAGACGCGTCCCTGCGGGGTGAGCATGATGACCGGGCAAACGGGATCAGGCCCCAGGGCGGATTCGACCGCCTCGAAGACGGGTCCCGGTTTCATGACCATCCCGCCGCCGCCGCCGTAGGGTGTGTCGTCGGTGGTGTGGTGACGGTCGTGGGTGTAGTCACGGATGTTGTGGACGCGCACGTCGATCAGGCCCCGCTCGCGGGCACGTTTCAGGATGCTGGTGTCGAGATAGGCGGGAAACACTTCGGGCAGAAGCGTGAAAATGTCGAACTGCATGGGTTGATTCTAGCATATTCACCCCGACGTGGCCGATTTTGCGCCAAAATCGGCAGGAAATGGTTTTATCTCATAAGAGGCAGGTTAGAGATGGAACTTGCCGCTTGACGCGTTTTTCTGGCGGATGGTAATATGATTGCATGTATTTGAAAGGTAGTAAATGGAGCATGACGCGCCGCCGCAAGCGGCCGAACTGGTTCCTGATCTTTTCTTTAAGTGCGCTGATTCTCGGCGGGGCTTATCTCAACCGTTATGTGGTGGTCAATATTCAGCCGTTGGGCGTGCCCACGCCGACGGCCACCCGTCCGCCCGAGTCTTTCATCACCGAGGCGAAGGACCTGTTCACTCAGGGGAAGTTGTTACAGGCGATTGCCGCATATCAGCAGGCGGTGGCCGCCCGCCCGGATGACTCCGCCACCTATGTGGAGATGGCGCGTGTACAGGTCTGGGCGGGGCAGTATGCCGATGCGCAGGAGAGCGCGGAGAACGCCCTGCTCCTGAATAACAATAATGCCATGGCACATGCCGTACGTGCCTGGTCGCTGGATTTCCAGGGACAATACCTTGAGGCGTTGGCGGGTATCAAGACCGCGTTGGAACTCGATCCGCAGAATGGAATCATCCACGCGTATTACGCCGAGATCATGCTGGATGCTTATCTGGCGGATGTGGGTCCGCTGAACAGCCTGGATACGGCCATCGAAGAATCGCGTGTGGCGGTTTCGCTGGCGCCCGATACCATCGAGGCGCACCGCGTGCGCGGGTACATTTACGAGAACACCACCAACTACGACCAGGCCATTGAGGAATACAAGGCGGCCATCACCATCAACGAGAACATCGCCGACCTGCATCTTGCGCTGGGACGCACCTACCGCGTCCAGGGCATCAACGATCTGGCGGTCGAGGAATTCCTGCTGGCCGACTCTCTCAACCCCAACGATCCCAACCCCGACCTGTATATCTCGCGCACCTACGCCAACATCGGTGAATATGGAAAGGCCGCTCAGTATGCCGAGACTTCTGTGCGCGATAATCCCTCCGATCCGTTGCTGCGCGGCAACCTGGGCGTGATGTATTACAACAACGCGCGCTGGGCCGATGCGGCTCAGCAACTTGGTTTGATGGTCGACGGCGGAGTCTCACCGGAAGGCACCACCCTCGAATCCATCGACCTGGTCCCCAACGATGCGCGGCTGGCGGGCTATTACTTCACCTACGGTATGGCGCTGGCCCGCCTCAACCGCTGCGGCGAAGCGCTCAAAATTGCGCAATTGCTCCAGGACCGCGTTCCCACCAACGAAGACGCGATGATTAACGCCGTCAGGATGGTGGAGATCTGTCGCGCCAACTTGAGCGCCACGCCAACCTTGTCCATCGAGGCGCTGGGGACGGAGTCCGCCGCGACTCCCACGCCCACCCTTCCCACAACCCCGACCCCGTAGCGGATTCCATTTATGTACGTTCCCAACCGCCGTCCCATCTTTAATCGTCGCCCCCAATCCAACCTGTATCGCATGTTCCTGTGGATCGTGCTGATTCTAGGCGGGGTCTGGTTGATTCGTCAGGTACAGGTCGGGGCTGTGAAACCGCTCTTCCTGCCGACTCCCACCCCCACGCGCACCTCCGACTCTTACGCTCTCGAAGGCGATGCCCAGTTCACCGCCGGTCAATTGGATGCGGCCATTAAAGCTTATCAAGAGGCCGTCCGTGTGGACCCGAACAACGCCAGCATCTGGATCAAACTGGCGCGCATCCAGACGTATTCCACCCGACTGTTGGTCACGGACGATGCCACCCGCGCCCGCCTGGCGGAGGCGCTTTCCTCCGCAGAAAAAGCGGTGGAGTTGGCGCCCGACGATTCCATGTCGCTGGCTGTCCACGCCTTTGTCCTTGACTGGAATGCCAATCCCACCCTGTACGGCGAGGATCAGGCGCAGAAGTATCTGCTCGATGCCGACCGCGAAGCCACCCGTGCCGTCCAATTGGACAAGACCAACACCCTGGCCCTGGCCTTCTATGCCGAGATTCTTGTGGATCAGCAAAAATGGACTCAGGCCCAGCAGTACATCGACCAGGCTCTCGGCCGCGAAGATGCCGCCACCCTGATGGACGTCCATCGCGTCCATGCCTACGTGCTCGAGTCGCTGGGCGAATACACCCTGGCCATTGAAGCCTATGACCGCGCCATTCAGATCACCCCAAATCTGACCTTCCTCTATTTGCAGGCGGGCGCCAATTACCGCACGCTTGGCTTCCGCAGCCCCAATGAAGATACGCAGAAGCAATTGTTCGAGAAGTCTCTCGAATACTTTGCTCAGGCCGCTCGTATCAACGAGCAGTTGGGCGTCAACGACCCTGTGCCATACCTCTCCATTGCGCGCACCTACTCGCAGATGGGTGAATACTTTTCCGCGGCCCGCAACGTCCGCAAGGCGCTGGAGTTCGAGCCTGACAACGCCGATGTGTACGGACAGTTGGGCATCGTGTACTTCAAATCCCGCAACTACGAAGGCTCGATCCCTGCGCTGAAATGTGCCATCCGCGGATGTGACGAAGAGGAAAGTTGCCAGGCCCGTTTCGGGTCCAGTTGCACGGATGCGGGCGAGACCGGGCTCCAGATCAAGGGGTTGGCCCTCTCGGGCAACACTGTGGTGTACTACTACACCTACGGGTCCGTGTTGGCCGCCCTCAGCCGCCCGCAGCAAAACTATTGTGCCGAAGCGCTTCAGGTGTTCAATGAAGTGAAGGCGCAGTTTGGGACCGACCCTGACATTGCGGGCATCATTGCCTCGGGCGAGTACATCTGCAATGACCTGGCCAACGGTCTGTTGACGACCACCCCGACCCCGCTTGGAACGGGCACTCTATCTCTGGATATGCTCTACACTCCCACGCCGACCCCTGTCCCGTGACCTCAGCGGGCTGGGGGTGTCAGAATTTTGTATGAATTTATATGTTCCCCTTGACTCTGTCTTGTGAAATACAGTATCATACATTAGCACTCGCATGATAGGAGTGCTAATTCTCTGCTAACTCAAAAAACACTTTACCAGGAGGATCGTATGGCCAAACTCTCTTTCAAACCGCTCGGCAGCCGTGTGCTGGTTGAGCCCATCGAACAGGAGGAAATGACCGCGGGCGGCATCATCCTGCCCGAAACCGCCAAGGAAAAACCCCAGGAAGGCAAAGTACTGGCGGCCGGCCCCGGTGAGCGCGACGAAGACGGCAAGCGCATCGCCATGGATGTGAAGGTTGGTGACCGCGTGCTGTACGCCAAGTACTCGGGCACCGAAGTCAAGATGGACGGCAAGAAACTGCTCATCCTGCGCGAGAGCGACATCCTCGGAATCATTGAATAATCAAGGAGATAGTAAAAATGGCTGCCAAGCAACTTGTTTTTTCTGAAGAAGCGCGCCGCAAGCTTAAGAACGGCATGAATGTCGTTGCGAATGCTGTCGGCGCGACCCTCGGCCCCAAGGGCCGCAACGTGGCTATCGACCGCAAGTTCGGTTCCCCCACCATCACCCATGACGGCGTCTCCGTCGCCAAGGAAATCGAACTGGAAGATCCGTTCGAGAATATGGGCGCCCAGCTCCTCAAGGAAGCTGCCACCAAGACCAATGACATCGCCGGCGACGGCACCACCACCTCGACTGTGCTGGCCCATGCCATCGTGAACGAAGGCCTGCGCGCCCTCGAAGCTGGCTACAACCCGATGCTTGTCAAGCGCGGCATCGAAATGGCTACCGACTCGGTCGTTGCGGAACTGCGCAAGATGGCTGTCAAGATCGACACCAAGGAAGAGATTGGTTCCGTGGCCACTAACTCCGCTGCGGACGCCGAGATCGGCCAGTTGATCGCGGACGTGATGGACAAGGTCGGCAAGGACGGTGTCATCACCGTCGAAGAGTCCAAGTCCATGCAGTTCGAGCAGGAATTCGTCGAGGGCATGCAGTTCGACCGCGGTTACCTCTCCCCCTACTTCATCACCGACACCGAACACATGGAAGCCGTCATCTCCGACGCTTACCTGCTCATCAACGAGAAGAAGATCTCCGCCGCCCAGGACATCGTCCCGCTGCTGGAGAAGCTCGTCCAGATTGGCAAACGCGAACTGGTCATCATCGCCGAAGATATCGACGGCGAAGCCCTGGCCACCCTCGTGCTCAACAAACTGCGCGGCATGCTGAACGTGCTAGCCATCAAGGCCCCTGGCTTTGGTGACCGCCGCAAGGCCATGCTCCAGGATATCGCCATTCTGACCGGCGGCACCGTCATCTCCGAAGAGACCGGCCGCAAGCTTGAGACCGCCACCCTGCAGGACCTGGGCCGCGCCGAGAAGGTTGTCTCCGATAAGGAGAACACCACCATCGTCGGCGGCAAGGGCAAGAAGGGTGACATCGAAGGCCGCATCAAGGAGATTCGCGCTGAGATCGACAAGAGCACCAGCGACTACGACAAGGAGAAACTCCAGGAACGCCTGGCCAAGCTCAGCGGCGGCGTCGCCATCATCCGCGTGGGTGCTGCGACCGAGACCGAGATGAAGGAAAAGAAGCACCGCGTCGAAGACGCTCTCTCCGCTGCCCGCGCGGCCGTGGAAGAAGGCATCGTCCCTGGCGGCGAGATCTCCCTTATCAACGCCTCCTCCAAACTCGACAAGATGGCCAAGAACTACGATGAGGACGAAGAAGTCCGCATCGGCATCAACATTATCAAGAAGGCCCTCGAAGCCCCGATCCGCAAGCTGGCCTCCAATGCGGGCCAGGACGGCTCCGTCATCATCGACACCGTACGCCGCAAATCGGTCGAAGAGAAGAACAAGAACATCGGCTACGACGTGCTGACCAGCGAATACACCGACATGATCAAGGCGGGCGTCATTGACCCCGTCAAGGTGGTGCGCGGCGCGCTCGAAAACGCGGCCTCCATTGCGGCCATGATCCTGACCACGGATGTGCTCGTCACCGACATCCCCGAGAAGGAAAAGGCCCCCGCCATGCCTCCTGGCGGCATGGACTACTAAACCGTCCGTTTCGTTCCTCCCGTCCTCAAGGCGGGAGGAACTTTTTAATTTATAATCTGGACGATGTTCTCCAAACCCCGCTTCGCACTGACACAATTGACTCTGATCCTGGCCCTCAGCCTGTCCGCCTGCGGCTCGCTGTTCGGGACCCCCAGCACGCCCACGCCCAACGTGCCGACTTCCACGCCCGAGCCGCCCACCGCCACCCCTCCGCCCTCGGCGGCCATCGTCAACGGCGAGTACATCACGCTGGACGAGTTCAACGCGGAACTGGCGCGGTATCAGGCGGCGCAATCTGCGCTCGGCAAGACCGTCTCCGATGAGGATGCCCGCAAGGCCGTGCTGGATGACTTGATCGCGCAGACGCTGCTGGCCCAGGCCGCTCGGGAGGCTGGCTTCACTTTAACGGAAGCAGACCTCCAGTCCAGGTTGGACGGATTGGTCGCCCAGGTCGGCGGCGCAGACCCGTTCAACAAATGGATGTCCGATCATGGCTACACTGACGCCTCCTTCCGCGTTGCGCTGAAGCGCTCGGCCGAGGCCGCCTGGATGCGTGACAAAATCATTGCGGATGTGCCAAAATCTGTGGAACAAGTCCACCTTCAGCAAATTCTGACCTATAATGAAACCGATGCCCGCCAGGCGCTCGACAAGCTGAAGAGCGGGTCCGATTTTTCGGAACAGGCCGCCCTGTATGATCCTGTCACGCGCGGCGAGTTGGGCTGGGTGCCGCGTGGTTACCTGCTCGACAAGAATGTGGAAGATGCCGCCTTCAGCCTGGACGCGGGCGCATATAGCGATGTGATTGCCACGCCGGCCGGGTTTCACATCATCAAAGTATTGGAACGCGGCGACCATCCTCTTACGCCCGACGCTCTGCTGACCTTGCAGGAAAAGGCCCTGGAGGATTGGGTCAGCCAGCAGCGAGAGAAAAGTTCGATCACCATCTCCCAGTGAAGCCGTCCGCGGAGTGACTTCATGAGCAAATACGATTATCCTGACCCCTATGGAAGTTCCCAGAAGACCCCTGGCCCGTCGCGCCTGGGGATTTGGGATCTGTTGACCATCCTGACCCTGTTGGTGACGTTGTGCATCGGCGTGTATTTTGTGTTGATCTTCGTCGACCCGATGTCGAACCTGAACCCGCTCAAGCCGGTCGACCCCAACGCCCCGCCGACGGCCACCATCACGCCCCGCCTGCTCGACCCCACCTGGACCCCCAGCCCGACCATCGAGCCGACCATTACGGATACTCCGCGCCCGAGTGCCACGCCGTTTGCCTCGCCTACACTGGTCTCACTGATTACACCCAGCAAGACACCCACTTTCACGGCTACTCCCAAGGCGCCCTTCTCGGCCACGATCACCGGCATTTCGAGTACGGTCTTCCACCCCGAAGCAGCCTGCAACTGGCTGGGTGTGGCAGGAACCGTTGTGGATACCAAAAACAGCGACGTGATCGGCATGGTGGTCCGCCTGGTGGGGACGCTCAATGGCAAACGCGTCGAGATGACCCAGGTGAGCGGCGTGACCCCGGTCTATGGCAAGTCTGGCTTTGAGTTCTTCCTCGGCACAGTGCCTGTCTCTTCGAATGATACCCTGGTGGTGCAGTTGCTCGACCTGGCTGGCCTGCCGCTTTCGGACAACGTGTACATCGACACGTTCAACGACTGCAACAAGAATCTGGTCCTGGTCCGCTTCAAGATGAACCGCAAATAGACTATAGGACACCCTGTTTTTTTGAGAAAAAGCGCATCCGTCATGGGTGCGCTTTTCGATTCTCCCTTCCTTTCCAACTTGTTAGTTTGGCAAAATTGTAAAGTTCCCCTAAAGTGGAGGCCCTTGCGTTGTGGCTATAATGAACATTGCAGAAACATTGCGATTTTTAAGGTTCTTATTTTTCACCGCTTGGGCGGGATGAAGCGACCAGCGGACCTTGTTCAGGATGGATGATATGTCACGCAGGCCCCTTGAGATCATTCGTGGATTGGCTTTGTTCGTTCTTCTGTGGGTGGCTGCCCTGGCGGCAGTCCGTGTGCAGTTGTTTTTCCCGCGCAGTGTGCTGATCTGGCTCAGCCAGAGTCCCAACCCCCAGCAGGCAGTCTACGCGTTTGGGGCCTTCATCAGTAGCGGCGTCCTGGGATTGTTGCGCCTGGGGATCGAGGTCCCCACCGTCAAACCGTTCATCGCATCGGAGAAGGTCCGCACCTACATCACCGGACTACCCTTCTGGCTGATCTCGGTGGTGTTTGCCCTCTCGGTGGCGGCGCTGGTAATGGTCTTTCCGGCCTGCTCGCCGCCGACCTCCATCGAGTTCCTGGTGCAGGGACATGCCGAGCCGCTCCAGCCGGGCGACACCTTGATGACCTCGGCTGGCGAGACGTTGACCCTCACCGCCCGTTCCACCCAGGAGGATGTCATCCTCTCCTGCAAGTGGCAATATAGTGGAGAGGCCTTCCAGGCTTTGGGCTCGAACAACGGATGCGAGACCAGTTTGAAGATGGCACGCGGCGGTGGGAGTGGATATCTTACCCTGCAAGCCTCCCAGAATTTTTGCAATCAGAGCGCCGTATTTTCCGTGCCAGTCCAAGCCGCGCCAAAGTGAGTTTCCATGCAACACAACCGTTCCCTCTTCATCTCTATAGCCCTGTGCCTGTCCATCCTGATGGCAGGCTGTGGCGCACCGGCCACTGCATCGAATCTTGTGAAGATCCTACCGGATGTGTGTGAAGTACGCGTCGGGGAGCAGACTCCCCTGGCGTTGGATGGCGTGATCCCCCCCAACGCCACCATTCAGTGGCAAGCCAGTGACGGCAGCATCGTGTCCACACCTCCTGGTTTAAACGCGATCTTCATCGCCCCGTCCACGCCCACCGTGGTGACGATTTCCGTGCTGATCACCTCGGGCACTCCTTCTGTGGATACGCCCATCACGCGTCAGTGCAGCGTCCTACCCGCCGAGGGAACGACCGCACAGGCTGCACCGATCTCCTCCGTTGGTTCGGGAGTCCTGCCACAGGTCTTGCCGGTCAACGTGCCGAGCGTCATCATCAGCGAGGTGATGTCCTACCCATGCGGCACGGTCGATTTCAAGAAATGGAACGAGTACGTGGAACTTTACAATCCAAGCGACCAGCCTGTGGATGTGCGCGGACTGTGGTTGTACGATGGCGGCGTCTCGGGCACGCCCGACCAGATTGTGGCGTGGGCCGACCGCCAGCCGCGCATCTCGCCTGGCGCCAATACCATCGTCAACACCACCGTCATCCCGCCGCGTGGATTCGCCGTGGTGCTTTCGCCCATCTACGCACAAGGCGAACTTCCGAATCACATGCCATACTCGTTTCCGCCCAATACCATCATCTTGACAATTGCCGCCAGCGACAGTCTGGGCGATGACTATTTCAATATCATCGGAGATGGTGACAGCC
>CALFXA010000062.1 GCA_937928015.1 uncultured Anaerolineales bacterium
GAAGGTGCGCACGCCGCCCGAGGCTTTGACGCCCATCTCAGGGCCGACGGTGCGGCGCATCAGCTCCACGTCGTGGACGGTGGCGCCGCCGCCCGCAAAGCCCGTGGAGGTCTTGACGAAGTCGGCATCGGCTTCCTTGGAGAGCAGGCAGGCGATGGTCTTTTCTTCATCGTCAAGCAGGGCGGTCTCGATGATGACCTTGACGATGATGTTGCGGGCGTGTGCCACTTCGACCACGCCGCGGATGTCGCGCGCCACCAGGTCGAGGTCACGCGCCTTGAGTGCGCCGATGTTGATGACCATGTCGATCTCGGTCGCGCCGTGCTGGATGGCGGTCTGCGTCTCGAAAGCCTTGACCTCGGGTGAGGTCGCGCCGAGCGGGAATCCGATCACGGTGCAGACTTTGGCCGAGGAGCCTTGCAGCAATTGCGCGCACAGACTGACCCAGGTGGGGTTGACGCACACCGAGGCGAAGTTGTACTTGCGGGCCTCGAAACATAACTGCGCCACTTCCTGCTGGGTGGCATCGGGCTTGAGCAGGGTGTGGTCGATCATGCCCGCCAGGTTGACATCTTGCGGGATGACGCCCAGCGTGGAGGTCAGGCGGGCCGCACCCGCGTTGACCACGTTGCCTGCGCGGTCGAAGCAGGTATGCACGCAGACATTATCCGCACACTGATACTCGCAGTGGGCGCCCTCGGGCGTACTGGCCTTTTGTTCCATCATGGCGGTCAACACCTCGCGGGTGATGATCTCCACCAATTGTTCAACTACTTTTACGTCGGGATTCATTGCATGCCTTCTATTTCAAATATTGCTTCTCTACGGAAGTGATCTTGTCGATGCGTTTTTGGTGACGGTCGCCGCCGAAAGCGGTGGTCAGCCAGGTTTTGACGATTTGTTTGGCGAGGTTCTGTCCGATCAGGCCTGCGCCCAGGGTGAGGACGTTGGTGTCGTTATGCTCGCGGCTGTTGTTGGCTGAGGACAGGTCGTAGGCCATGCCTGCGCGCACACCAGGGACCTTGTTGGCGACGATGCAACTGCCGATGCCTGCGCTGTCGATCATGATGCCACGCCAGGCCTTGCCCGTGCTGACCTGCTGCGCCACGGCATGGGCGAAATCGGGATAGTCGACCGCGTCCTTGCTGTTGGTGCCCACGTCGAGGAACTCGTAGCCCCAGATGCGGAGTTCCACCTTGAGCATTTCCTTCAGCTCGAATCCGCCGTGGTCCGCGCCGATGGCGACCACCTTGCCCATTGGTGCTTCTGGAATTTTAGCTGGTGCGAGCGTCGAAGCGGGAGCAGGGGTGGCTTTAACAGGAGCGGGAGTCGGCTCTAGCACCTGGCGGACCACCCGCTGCACGATCTGATGAAGTTCTGCGTCGTCGATTTTGTCCATGAAATTAGCTCGGAGAGTGATTATCTTATCATTCAGGGGATGCGTCAAGTTCTATTCACCAGCGATAAACAGAGGTGAACAGGGATGGAGATTTTGTCAGACATTATAAGCGATTGATGGGCGAATTTCGGCGTGCTATACTCTCCGCAAGGAAGCCCAACTCATGACCCTTAAATTGAATCACCCCACGCCCGAAGAATACGCCCCGTTCTACGCGGACTACGTCCAGCGCGCCATGGCCCGCGAGGATGTGCTGTCGACCCTGCTGAAGCAGATCGACGAAGTTTGCTCCGCGCTCGGCAGCCTGACCGAACCGCAGGCCCTATACAAGTTCGGACCTGCCGAATGGTCCATCAAGGAAGTGCTCGGCCACCTCAATGACGTGGAGCGTGTCTTCTCCTATCGGCTACTGCGTATTTCGCGCAATGACCAGACTCCGCTGCCTGGCTTCGAGCAGGAGGATTACATCCGCGCGGCGAGATATGACAACGTCCCGTTGGCAGAGCTGTTGAACGAATTCGAGCTGTTACGCCGCGGCAACATTTTGATGATCTCGCACCTGAACGATGGAGCCGTATCCCGCCTCGGCACCGCCAGCGGAGCGACCATTAGCGCGCGAGCGTTGATTTACATGCTGGTCGGCCACGTCGAGCATCACATGGCCTGCATCCACGAGAAGTATCTGCCTGGCGTCTAGCTCCGTCATTGCGAGGAGCGCGAAGCGCGACGATGCAATCTCATACGTCAAATGAACAAATAATATGAGATTGCTTCGCCGCCAAAGAACGGCGGCTCGCAATGACGATGTTATAGTAGTTTCAACCCACCCGTCACTTCATCGATCCGCGCATCTTCAGCGGGACCAATTCCCAGGCAGGTGACCGTCCCCTCGGGAACCACCGTCCGCCCCGCATCTTCTATCAGGCTGACGGGCAGTCCAAGGGAGGCGGCTTTCACTTCGAGTTCACGCAGGCCTGCTTCGTCCTCGCCTTTGAGAACCACCTTGGGCATGCCCTCTTCCAGCCAGGCGATTTGAGCGCGGGATTCTGTTTCGAGCAGGGCGGCCACCGAGGCGTGCGCCACCTGTGCCGCCAGTTTTCCGCGCGGCAATTTCAAGGCTTCGTTGACCACGATGACTTGTTTCATGCCAGGCCGCTCTTCAGGATCTCGATCACTTCGTCGAAGGTGGCATCCACTTCGGGGAGACCGACCCAATTCCCAGGGTGGTCCTTGAATTTACCTTGCAGAAAATTCCCCAATTCGCCCATCAAACTTTGCACCACGAACACGACCATCTCGGGGCGATAGCGCGAATCCAGTTGACCTGTCAACTGTGCCTGGGCGACCAGAACTTGAAAATGCTGGTCGCGGACTTGCTTGGCCTTTTCGAAGACTTCATCCTGAAAGGGGAGCGGAGAGGAATAGGCTCGGCGTAATAGCTTGGCATGGACGGGGAATCGCTGCGCCGCCAGCACCGTGGCCGACATCTGCCAGCGCAGGGTTTGGAAGAAGTCCGCGCTGGGGTCTGGCGGTGGCGTCTGTTGGATGAATCCCATCAGGGCCTGGTTGGAGACGTCTACCAGATACAGGAAGAGATCCTGCTTGTCTTGAAAATACTGGTAGACGCTCCCTTTGGCGATCCCGGCCTTTTCCACGATCTTCGTGATCGAGGCTCTGTTGTACTCGTTGCTGGCGAACTCATCCAATGCAATGTTTAGAAAGGCCGCACGTTTTTCTTCGGGAAGATTCAGAAAAGTCTGTTTTGGCATACGCCTATTATAAATCCCTGCTCACGTAGTCTGTGTCTGTGGTTTATTTCGATGATTCAGCCAGCGCACGCCGAAGTAAACCACCAGGTCGCAGAGGACCATTCCCAGCACGGCGGGGATGAGGATGGCCCAACCCGATTCGCCGCCCTCGAAGACGCTCCAGGCGATCTTGCCTAAGGCCGCCACGTTGATGACGACCAGCCCCCAGGTCCAGGAGCGTTTCCAGAAGGCCAGGCCCAGCAGGAAGAAGAAGGCGGGCACCGTCAGCGAGAGGAAGATCTTCTGCGCCGTCCAGGGACCGAGCAAATACTGTTTTTCCACTTCGAGGAATTGCGCCACGATGGGGTCCACGCTGGCGGGGGCGGGGAACCAGAACATGCTGGTGATCAGCGCGAGGGCGGTCAATAGCATGCCTTTCCAACTGCGTTTGTATGCGAAATACACGAACGGGATGATGAAGAGCGGGCGGATGTACCAACTCAGGATATTGTGGTGACGGGCCCAGGCCCACGTCAGGAAATCGTTGAGAAACTCCATTTTTACCTCCGATAAAATGTGACTATGTAGTCATATGACTAACTGGTCACATTTTACATCCTTTCTTCTGTCTGTCAAGGGAGGTGGAGGGAGTGCGATATAATCGCGAAACCCATGAAATCATCCCTCAAAATCCTGCTGCTTGCGGCTGCTGTTTTTTACGCCGTCTTTATTGCTCGCACCGCTTTCGACATCCACGGCCAAAAAGCCTTCACGCTTGTCGATGACGCCATGATCTCGATGCGCTATGCGCGCAATCTGGCAGAAGGGCATGGGCTGGTCTGGAACGTGGGCCAGCCGCCCATCGAGGGCTTCACCAACCTGGGCTGGACTTTCGTCCTCGCGTTGTTCCACCTCATCCCGTTTTCGCCGCTGCATATTTCATTGGCTGTGATGATCCTGGCCGCGGCTATTTTGCTTGCCAACACCTTTGTCATTTATCGGATCGTCGAAGCGCTGGACTCCTCTGCCCAATTTGCGCCCCTGATCGCGGCAACACTGACCACTTTCTACTTTCCGCTCGTCTTCTGGTCCCTGCGCGGATTGGAAGTCGGCGCCCTGACGTTGACCATCAGCCTGGGAATTCTGCTCGCTCTCAAAACCGTCCGTGACCCTCGGCCTGCTTCCGCTTTCTGGCTGACTCTCGTCCTCGGCCTGGCCCTGCTGCTCCGCATGGATGCGGCGCTACCCGTTGGGATTCTTATTCTCTACCTTGCCAGTCTGAATTCACGCAAGGCCATTCTGCCTGCCATCATTTCGGCACTGGTATTGGCGGCCATCCTCCACTTTCAAAAATCCTACTTCGGTGACTTCCTGCCGAATACGTATTACCTCAAGGTCAACGGCGTGACCGCCTGGGAGCGTATCCGCGTGGGATTGCTGGCGCTGAACAATTACGCGGCGCGCGATTTCCTCATGCCGCTGATGTTCGGCCTGCTGGGTATCGCACTATTCAAAGAATTGCGTACGCGCGAATCTGTGGCCTTGTTGCTGCTCTTTTTTGCCCAGATCGGTTACTCGGTCTGGGTCGGCGGCGACTACGCCGAAGACTTGGTCGACTCGGCCAATCGCTTCATCACTCAGGGTATGCCCGCGTTGTTTATCCTGTTCGCACTTGGCATGGACAGGTTATTGCGTCCCCTTGCCTTGTGGGAGCAGGCCAGGGTAAGGATAAGTGTTGCCCTCGCCATCGGACTCGGAGCCCTACTCATCGTCAGCGGCGAACCCTGGGCCATGTGGACTCTGTCCAATGCGCCCATGTTGCGGACCGACATCCAACGCGTCAGGCTCGGGCTACATATTCAGGAGGCCACCAGCCCAGATGCGGTCATCGCCGTCCATGCAGCGGGGCAGATTCCCTATTTCTCCGAGCGGACCGCCATCGACCTGCTCGGCAAGAGCGATGCCTTTATTGCCAAGGGGTCGCCTGCCACGGACTTCGCTCCTGGGCACAACAAATGGAATTATGCCTACAGCATCCTTGAACTGAAACCCGATGTCATCGCCGACAACTTCAACAAGCTGGCCGCCTTCATGGCGGACCACCCCGAGTACCTCCGCCTGCCCAACGGAATCTATGTCCGCGTGGATACGACCAAGGCGGATATCAAGAAACTTGGCTCGGATTACAAATGAGAAGTGAGTGGATATGCAGTCCAAGTTTTCAGACCTGATCGAAGAAAGCCACGCATTCGAGGAAAGGTTTACACCTTCCATCGAGGAATATGGCAGTTCTGAGCTGTATTTCGATTTTCAGGACAAATGCAGTTTTTATCCAACGCCCCAGCAATTGCGCGAGTGCATGAATGCCTATGCTGACATGATCGAGTTGGCTGCCTCCTTGACGCAGACTCGAGATGACTCGGATGAGGCGACGTCTCAGATGTTGTTCAATAGTGAGTTATTGTTGGGCTATTTGGAACGTTCCCAGCCTGACGCCATCCTGGCTTGCAAGGATATGGCGCAGCCGATCGCCGACTCGGCCAAATATCTGCTAGTTAAAGCGGACGACCCCTTCCTGGACCAGAATGGCAGATTGATCTCACTAGGCCATCTTTTGACCCAATATGCAGGGGCGGAGTTTTCTTACAGTTACGAAGATTCTGAAGGCTCCTCTGAATTTGAATAGAAAAAAGCCCCCGAGCGAACTCGGAGGCTTTTTTGATTCATTTTGGTTTCAGTTATGCAGGAGCCTGAGCCGCCTTGGCGACCATGTCTTCCAACATCTTGGTGCTGAGCGACTTGGGGCGCTCGATGGGCATGCCCAGGGCACGGGCCCACACATAGTTGGCGGTCACGCCCAGGGCGCGGCCGATGCCAAACAGCACGGTGTAGAAGTCGAATTCGCGCACGCCGTAGTAGTACTGGAGCGTGCCGCTGATCGCGTCCACGTTCGGGGCGGGATTCTTGGCCTTGCCCTGTTCCTTGAGCACGGTCGGCACCACGTCGAAGACCATGTCGGCCAGGCGGACCAGGTCGTCGTCGGGGAAGCGCTTCTTGGCAAAGTCCAATTGGGCGGTGAAGCGTGGATCGGGGACGCGCAGCACGGCGTGGCCATAGCCAGGGATGACCTTGCCGCCGTTGAGTGTGTCCCAGGCGAATTTGTACAATTCGTCGCGGGTGGGGACGCCGCCGAACTGCTTGTGGACTTCCAGCAGCCAGCCGAGGCATTCCTGATTGGCGAGGCCATGCAGAGGTCCAGCCAGGCCATTGAGGGAGGCCGAGAAGGACAGGAACGGGTCGGAGAGCGCCGAGCCGACCAGGTGCATGGTGTGGGCCGAGACGTTGCCCGATTCGTGGTCGCTGTGCAGGACGAAGTACAGGCGGGCCAATTCGGCGTAACCCTTCTTGTCGTCCACCTTGATCATGCGGGCGAAGTTGGCGCCGTAATCGAATTTGGGATTGTATTTCGGCTTCTTGGTCTCGCCGAAATATTTCATGCGGTAGATGAAGGCCGCGATGACGGGCAGCTTGGCCGTCAGGTCGAGGCTGTCTTCGAGGGCGGGCTCCCAGTAATGATCTTTCTTCATGCCTTCGTGGTACATGCGCGCAAAGGCCGAGTTGTTCTGCAGGGCCAGAACGGCCTGCGAGAACAGCGTCATCGGGTGTGTATCCTTCGGCATCGACTTGAGCATCTTGTAGACATAATCGGGCACGGCGGCGCGTTTGGCCCACTCGGCTTCCACTTCCATGGCCTGGTCGCGGCTGGGAACTTCACCGATCATCAACAGGTAATACAGGCCGCCGACCAGCGGCATCTTGTTGCCGCGTCCCTTGGGTAGGGCCTTGAGCAGTTCGGGGATGGACATGCCACGGAAGCGGATGCCCTCCGCAGGGTCCACGAAGGAGACGTCGGTCAACAGGGATTTGATGTCGCGCATCCCGCCCACGATCTGTCCGACGGTGACGTGATCCACCACCACCTCGGCATGTTCCTTGCTGAGGGATTTGATGCGGTCGCGCCAGGCAGGCAGTTGGGCTTCGATCTTATCGTGCAGAATCATAGGACCTCCTCCAAAAATAGAACACGGCCTGTTGTATGTGGGTCAGGCCGTGTCTGATGGCGAATTAGAACGTGACCAGCTTGCGCAGGGCGTCGTGGGTGTCCTTGACCGACACCGCGGACTTCTCGAAGGCAGCCTTCTCGTCGGCATCCAGGCTGTACTCGATGATCTTCTCGATGCCGTTCGCGCCCAGCATGACGGGTACGCCGAAGTACATGTCGTTCAGGCCATACTCGCCCTGCATGAAGGCCGCGCACGGGACGATCAGGTGCTTGTCCTTCAGGATGGCCTCGGCCATCTGCACCACCGCCATCGACGGGGCGTAGTAGGCCGAACCCGTCTTCAGCAGGTTGACGATCTCGCCGCCGCCCTTGCGGGTGCGGTTGACGATGGCTTCCAGCTTGTCGGCGGGCAGGTACTCGCGCAGTGGGATGCCCGCAATGTTCGAGTGGCGGGTCAACGGGACCATCTCGTCGCCGTGGCCGCCCAGCACGTAGCAGTTGATGTTCTCCACGCTCACGCCCGTCTCCAGTGCCACGAAAGCGCTCATGCGGGCGGCATCCAACACGCCCGCCTGTCCGATGACGCGGTTCGAGGGCAGGCCCGTCACCTTCATGGCCAGGTAGGCCATGGTGTCGAGCGGGTTGGTCAGTACGATGTAGATGGCATTCGGGGAAAACTTGAGGGTTTCTGTGGCGGCCTTGCGGACGATGTCTGCGTTGGCGGTCAGCAGGTCGTCGCGGCTCATGCCAGGCTTGCGCGGCAGGCCCGCCGTGATCACGATGATGTCCGATCCCTGGGTGGCTTCGTAGGAGTTGGTGCCGATGATCTTCACGTCCTTGCGGATGATCGGCATGGCCTCCAGCAGGTCCAGACCCTTGCCTTGTGGCATTCCCTCCACAACGTCCACGAGCACGATGTCGGCCAGCTCGCGTTCGGCCAGCCAGTGGGCAGCGGTTGCGCCCGTCATGCCTGCGCCGATGATCGAGATCTTTTTCATGGTTCCTCCAATTTAGCGATGTAGTTTGATTGTATCCGAAAGTTGGGCCTGCAAAAAGTTCAATTTGTCACGTGTTAACCTGACAAATCGACGATTTTTCGACAAAAAACAGGATTTTGACCGCCGATTCGGTGTCAAAATCCTGTCTGTTTCGTCTGGACCTCTAGCCTGCTTCCGTTTCTTCGAGGTAGCGCGTGGCCTGGATGGCTGCCGCCGCGCCCATGCCTGCCGAGGTCACCACCTGGCGGAAGTGCGGATCGGCCGCCTCGCCCGCGGCAAACACGCCGTGGACGCTGGTTTCCATCTTCTCGTTGACCTTGAGGAAGCCCAGGTCGTCCATGTCGAGCTGGCCCTTGAAGAGCTGGGTGTTGGGCGTGTGGCCGATGAAGATGAAAACGCCGTCGGTGGGGAAGGTGCTTTCCTCGCCCGTCTTGACGTTCTTCAGCTTGAGCGATTCCACCTTGTCCTTGCCGACCACCTCGGTGATCACGGTGTTCCAGATGAACTTGATCTTCTCGTGTTCTTTGGCGCGCTTCTGCAGAATGGCGCCCGCGCGCAGTTCCTCGCGGCGGTGGATGATGGTCACCTCGGAGGCGTAGCGGGTGAGGAACAGGCCCTCCTCCAAAGCGGAGTCGCCGCCGCCCACCACCACGACCTTCTTGTCCTTG
>CALFXA010000063.1 GCA_937928015.1 uncultured Anaerolineales bacterium
CTCAACGATTATTTGTGGGGCAAGTGTTCCATCAAGGAAGCCGCCCACGACGTGACCTCTCACCTGCAAGGCGTCAAGGGACGCGTCTTCCTCATCCCCTCCAGCATCAAGGCGGGAGAGATCGCCCGCATCCTGCGCGAAGGCTACGACGTGAACCTGCTCAACGAAGGCTTCCGTAACGTCATCCGCGAACTGGCGCTGGACTACCTGCTGATCGACACTCACCCAGGCCTGGGCGAAGAGACCCTGCTTTCGCTGGCCATCTCGGACGTGCTGGTCATCCTCCTGCGCCCCGACCAGCAGGATTATCAAGGCACGGCCGTCACCGTGGACGTGGCCCGCAGGCTCGAAGTCCCGCGCATGATCCTGCTGGTGAACAAGGTGCCGCAAGCCTTCGATCTCGACGAGGTCCGCTCGCGCGTGGAACAGACCTACGGCGCGGAAGTGGGCGCCGTCCTGCCGCATGCCGACGAGATGATGACCCTCGCCAGCGCCGACATTTTCCCCCTGCGTTATCCCGACCATCCCGTGACCCTCGGCCTGCGCCGTGTCGTCGAGATGGTCAAAGCCTGATATCTTTTCTGCGAGAGTCTTCCATGGACAAGAAAAAATTTGACGAATTCTGCAAGCATCTGCGCGATCAAAAGAGCGACCTGCGCCCCACCGACGTGAACAGCTTCCCCGAGCCGATCCTATCCACGCTGAACATGGCCCTGCGCGTGGGACGCGTCTCCCTGACCCAGTTGAGCAAGTATTTGGAGATCACCCCCGAGCAGGCGCGTCAACTGGCCGACCTGTTGGTCAAGCGCAATCTGTTTCAGTTATCTCCCTACTCCAACTCGGACGAGGTCTTCTACGAGACGCGCATGAGCTCTTCCACCCGCCCGTTGATACGGCCCGGCATGGGGGTATGGAAAAAGACGGACGACAATCAGTAGTCAAAAAAAGAGCCTGGCGATTGCCAGGCTCTTTTCAAAAATCCAACTTCTTCAACACATCCGACGTGCGCTGGCGGCGGGTGAGCCGCCACGAGAACAGGCTCTCTTCGTAGGTCGAGCGCGCCCATAGTGCGGCGGTGATTGATCCCAGCGCGGCTATCAGCGCCAGCATCAAGGTCAGCAGGCGGAAGATCTCCAGCGGGAGCATCCGCTCGAACAACAGCAGGATTCCCAACAGCGTACTACCGAAGATGATTCCCAGCGCGTACGAGTAATTGCTGAGCAAGGCGCGGACCCGTCCGCGGCGTTCCTCAGGGACCAGGTTTTGCAAGGCCTGTAAGGCGGGCACATCCCAGGCGTTGTAGACCATCATCGGCAGGAAGATGGCTGCCACCATGCCCGCGTCGCTGCGGAAGAGCAGCCCCACCAACACGCCCAACAGAATACCCAGCGGCAGTCCGAGCGGAACGTCGCTGGGTGCGACGATCTTCAGCAGATGACCCGTCAGCCGCCATTGCATCAGCAGCGGCAGGATCAGCGATGCGATGTTGAACAAACTGTAGCTTAATGCAAAACTGTTCATGGCCGCACTCTGATGATCGAGCGCCTGGTAGAAGAGGTACCACAACAGGATCAACGCCGTCCATGCCAGCGTGGACGTGACCGCCAAGTGACGGAACAACGGCACTTCGCGCACGGTCTCGAACGCCTCGGTGAAACTCTCGCGCAGCGACTTGCCAACCGCGCCCGCCCGGTCGTTGCTGAGGGTCGAGGTTCGCAGAGACTGAAGCAGGCTGAGGAGGAAGAGTCCCGCACTGATGAGCAGGAGCAGGCCCGGGCTCTCGGTCAGAAAGGATTCCAGGCGGGTGAGTCCCACCAGCCCGGGCAGACTGAACAGGGCGTACCCGATCAGGCGTCCGATCATCTCGCCCGAGGCCAGCCACGGAAAGACCCGCCGCGATTCCACCAGCGAGTAGGCGTCGTTGGCCAGATTCCAGAACGCCATCGGGAAGAGGATGGCCTGCTGGGTATAGATGAGGTATAGCAGGGGGAAGGTGATGCGCGTGGATACGCCCAGCACGAACAGCGCTGCGAAGACCAGGTATAACGCCGCCAGCCCGCCCAACAACCAATGGACCAATTTCATGCGCGGGATGCGGTCGATGGATTGCAGGTAGAAACCCGAGAAGCCCAGGCCGATCAACATCTCCACCGCCCAAAGCCAGGGCAGGCTGCGGGTGTTGAGATTCTCCACGAAGCCCGAGACCGCCACCACGTCCAGCACGCCCAGCACCAGCGAGTTGACGATGGCCAGGCTCAGCAGGAAGGTCAAGGTCTGACGTTTGCGTACCGCGGCAGGCTGGGTGGGCGGCTCGATGGGTTCGGGCAAGTCGCGGCTGGCAGACAGGGAGCGCAACAAAGCCTGATGGCGCAGGTCCACTTTGCCCAGATCATGGGTGGAACGCCTGCCCCAACGCACACGGTAGACCGTCTCGCCGTCCTCTTCGAGCTGCGACAACCATCCACGCACGACCAGCCGCTCCAGCGCCGACTCATTCTCCCGCCCCGAGCGGACCCATCGTCCGCGGCGGATGCAGGCCAACAGGATGGAGCGCTCGTCGGCGTCCAGGTCGAGCAGGTCGGCGGGACGAAGGGCGGGGTCGGGTCGCGACATGTGAACAGTGTACAACGGGAACGAGTCGAGGTCAATCGGTTATTGGATACCCACGGTCACAAATTGCGTTTTCCCCTCTCGAACCAACGCAATTTGTGACCGCGCTGGGTATAATTCGTTTCATGAACACAAAATCCCGCTACGAAGAGTTGAAACAGCAGGTGCATGAGCACAACCATCGGTATCACGTGCTGGATGCGCCCATCATCAGCGACCTTGAGTACGACCGCCTGATGAACGAACTCAAGGCCATCGAGGCGGAGCATCCCGAGTGGGTCTCGCCCGATTCGCCCACCCAGCGCGCGGGCGCCCGTCCCGCCGACCGCTTCGAGAAGGTGCGTCACCCCGCGCCGATTCTCTCGCTGGCCAACGCCTTCGGCGCGGAGGACGCACGTGCCTGGTTCGAGCGCGTCCGCAAACTGGATGATCGCGTCGAACGGGCGAAGTTCGTGGTCGAGCCGAAGATCGACGGCCTGAGCGTGGTTCTGCACTATCGCGACGGAGTCTTCGTCCAGGGCGCGACGCGCGGCGACGGCGAGGTGGGCGAAGACATCACCCAAAACCTGCGGACCGTGCGGGCGATTCCGTTAAAGATTCCTGTTTCTCAATCTTCGAAAGTATCTGTTCCCAACTACATCGTCGTGCGCGGCGAGGCTTTTATCCCCAATAAAGAATTTGAAGAGTTGAATCAAAAGCTGGCCGAGGCAGGCGAGAAGACCTATCTCAACCCGCGCAATACGGCGGCGGGATCGTTGCGCCAGCTCGACCCCGCGCTGACGGCCTCCCGCCCGATCACGCTGCTGGTCTATCAGATCGTGTATGCCGACGGTCCCGTCCCCACCTCGCAGTGGGAGATTCTGGATTATCTCAAAGCGCTCGGCTTCCCCGTCACGGACGTAGCGCGCCGTTTCGACGACATCGACTCGGCCATCGCCTATACCGAGACCTGGAACGAGGGCCGAGACAGCCTGCCCTACGAGGCCGATGGCATGGTCATCAAGATCGACGATTTGCGCCTGGCCACGGACCTGGGCTTTGTGGGCAAGGACCCGCGCGGGGCGATTGCCTTCAAGTTCCCCGCCCGCGAGGTGACCACCTCCCTGCTGGGTATCGACGTGGAAGTGGGCCGCACGGGCGTGCTGACTCCCAAGGCCGTGCTCGAAGCGGTGGAAATCGGCGGCGTGATCGTACGCAACGCCACCCTGCACAACTTCGATTTCATCGCCGAGAAGGACATCCGCATCGGCGACCGTGTGCTGGTCAAGCGCGCGGGCGAGGTCATCCCCTACATCATCGGCCCCGTCACCGACGCGCGCACCGGCAAGGAGAAGGTCTATACGCCGCCGACGCATTGTCCCGCCTGCGGCCAGCCCGTGGAGCACTTCGAGGGCGAGGTAGCCTGGTACTGCGTCAACGCAGCCTGCCCCGCACAACTTGTCCGCAACGTGGAGCATTTCGTCTCGCGCGGCGCAATGGACATCGAAGGCCTGGGCACCGAGATCGTCGGCATCCTGGTCGAGACGGGCCTGGTCAAGGACGTGGCCGACCTGTTCACCCTGTCGGTGGACGACCTGCTGACAATCAATGAGGAACTCAACAAACGCCGCCCGCAAAAGGAAGGCGCGGAGACGAAGAAAAAGGCCGCACCCAAGGCGCCGCCCAAACGTCCCGAGAAGCTGTTCGCCGCCATTCAGGCCACCAAGTCCCAACCGCTGCCGCGCCTGTTGACGGCGCTGGGCATCCACGGCGTGGGCGAGGTCATGTCGCGCGACCTGTCACGGACCTACCCCGACCTGGACGCGCTCTCACAGGCCAGCGCCGAAAACCTCCAGCAGATCGAGGGCGTGGGACCCAACATCGCCGAGTCCATCGTGGATTGGTTCGCCCAGCCTGCCAACCAAAAGGTCCTGAAGAAACTCAAGGCGGCAGATGTGTGGCCGAAGGGCGAGGAAAAAACACAGATGAAAGAAGGCGCCTTCAGCGGCCTGACTTTCGTCGTGACGGGCACGCTGCCGACCTTCTCGCGCGAGGACGCCAAGGCCTTCATCGAATCCAACGGCGGCAAGGTCACCGACTCGGTCAGCAAGAAGACCAGCTACCTCGTGCTGGGCGAGAACCCAGGCTCGAAGCTGGACAAGGCCCAATCGCTGGGCGTCAAGGTCGTTGACGAGGATGAGCTGAAAAAACTGGCTGGAGTATAATCAGCCCACCCAGTTGGGAAGCACGAATCACAAGGAGCACCCCCCATGGATCTACACCATACCGACGATGCGGTCACCCGCCGCATTCAAGCCTTCACCGACCGCGTCTCGATGCTCAAGGCCAATGACCTTTATTTTTACAACCAACCCGTGCAGGAGATCTTGCCTGGGATGAAAGTGCTCGTCAACGGGCGTGTGATGGGCATGTACGCCTCGTACAGCTATTTGGGCCTGGTTGGCCACCCGCGCATCAACGAAGCCGCGCAGAAGGCCGTTGCCAAATATGGGACGGGCACGCACGGCGTCCGCACACTGGCGGGGACTCTCTCGATCCACACCGAACTGGAAGAGACCATCGCCCACTTCAAGCACGCCGAAGCGGCCGTCACCTACACCTCAGGCTACGCCACCAACCTGACCGTGGTCTCGACCCTGATGGGCCGAGGCGACTACGTCCTCTCGGATAAGCTCAATCACGCTTCCATCGTCGATGGCTGTCTCATGTCGGGTTCGGAGTTCCGCCGATTCAAGCACAATGACATGGCCCACCTGGAGACCATGCTCAAGAACATCCCCGACGGCGCCGCCAAACTGGTCATCGCCGACTCGGTCTTCTCGATGGACGGCGACATCATCGATCTGCCGAAGATGGTCGAGTTGTGCAAGAAGTACAACGCCTGGCTGATGATCGACGAGGCCCACTCGGTGGGCGTGCTCGGCAAGACGGGCACGGGCATCGAGGAACACTTCGGCCTGGGCGACGTGATCGACATCAAGATGGGCACGCTCAGCAAGACCATCCCCTCAGTGGGTGGATACGTGGCCGCGAAAAAGGAGATCATCAACTACCTGCGCCACGCCAGCCGCGCCTACATCTTCTCGGCCGCCCTGCCGCCCGCACAGGCCGCCGCCGCCAACGAAGCCTTCAAAGTCATTCTCGACGAGCCCTGGCGCATCGAACAGCTCAACGCCAACACGAAGCAGTTCATTGGCGGACTCAAATCTGCGGGATTCGACACACTGTTGACCGAGACCGCCATCGTGCCCGTCATCTGCGGCTCGGACGAGGTGGCCTTCGCCATGACCCGCGAGGGACAGCACCACGACGTCTTCATCCTCCCCGTGGTCTCGCCCGCCGTCCCCGAGGGACTGGCCCGCCTGCGCGCCACCGTCACCGCCGGGCACGAACACGACGAGATCGACCGCGCCATGAACGTCATCATCGATGCAGGCAAGAAGTTGGGCGTAATCTCGTAGCCCCGCCTCCAAAGAAATCAAGCCGCCATCACTGGCGGCTTTTTTGATAGTTCCTGATAGAATTTTTATAACATTTTTCTAATAAATTAGTTTTAGAATCTCTCCTCATAACAAGGAGTTGAAACTATGAAATGGCAATGGAAACTTGGCCGCTTTGCTGGCATCGACGTGTATGCCCACGCCACCTTTCTCTTGCTGATCGGTTGGGTGGGCGTCAGCCACTGGCTCGAACACCAGAGTTGGGGCGAGGTCTTTAACGGCATCTTGTTCATCCTCGCGCTGTTCGCCTGTGTGGTGCTGCACGAGTATGGGCACGCCCTCACCGCCCGCAAGTACGGCATCAAGACCCGCGACATCACCCTCTACCCCATCGGCGGGGTGGCCCGCCTGGAGCGCATGCCCGAAAAGCCAATCGAGGAATTGTGGGTCGCTTTGATGGGACCCGCTGTCAACGTGGTCATCGCCGCGGGATTGTTCGCCTACCTCTTTCTGACCAATGGCCTGGTCCCGCTTAACCAGTTGACCGTCGCCTCGGGCAGCTTCCTCGAACGTCTGATGACCGTCAACATTTCGCTGGTGCTATTCAACCTGATCCCCGCCTTCCCCATGGACGGCGGACGGGTATTACGCGCCATCCTCGCCATGCGCATGGACTATGTCCGTGCCACGCAGATTGCCGCCAGCATTGGCCAGGGCATGGCCTTCTTGCTGGGCTTCTGGGGTTTGTTCAACAATCCCTTCCTGCTCTTCATCGCCTTCTTCGTGTGGATCGGCGCTTCGCAGGAGGCCAGCATGGTGCAGATGAAAAACTCCATCAGCGGCATCCCCGTCACCCGTGCCATGATGACCGACTTCCAAACCCTCAGTC
>CALFXA010000064.1 GCA_937928015.1 uncultured Anaerolineales bacterium
TACTGGCGGCCGGTGACCTGGGCGAACTTGTCCATCGCCTCCTGAGTGAGGGCGGGCGTGGCCGTATAGAACGGGTTAACCGTCTCGCGCATCTGGAAGTACACGTCCGGGTTCTGGGCGGTGCCGCGCAGCACGGGGCGCTCGGGGGAGAGGGCGCGGGCGCGGTGGGCGCGAACCAGGTCCTCGTCGATGAGGGCGCGCAGGTCGTCGTCGGTCAACTGGAAGATCTTGGTTACTTCGTGCGAAGTGCGGAAGCCGTCGAAGAAGTGCAGGAACGGCACGCGCGTCTTGAGCGTAGCCATCTGCGCGATGGCGGCGAAGTCATGCGCTTCCTGGACGGAGCCCGAGGAGAGCATGGCCCAACCGGTCTGACGGCAAGCCATCACATCCTGGTGGTCGCCGTAGATCGAGAGGGCGTGGGCCGCAAGGGCGCGCGCCGCTACATGGAAGACCGTGCTGGTCAGTTCGCCCGCGATCTTGTACATGTTGGGGATCATCAGCAGCAGGCCCTGGGAGGCGGTAAAGGTGGTCGTCAGGGCGCCCGTTTGGAGCGCGCCGTGCACGGCACCGGCGGCGCCGCCCTCGGACTGCATTTCGATCACCGTGGGGACGGTGCCCCATAGGTTCTTCTTGCCTTTGGCTGACCACTCGTCGGAAAACTCGCCCATGGCCGAGGAGGGAGTGATTGGGTAGATCGCAATCACTTCGCTCAAACGGTGGGCGACGGAGGCTGTGGCTTCATTGCCATCGATGGTGATAACAGGACGTTTCATACATGCTCCTTTAGGAAACAAGCCCGAAGGCTAGTAATGTGCTAACTGTGAATTTTATCACAATTTTGTGAGAACGATTTCATCAAGTTTATCCCCGTGGTAGACGAGGCGATAGTTATTAAAAGCCTGAATTAAGGTGCGGGTTGTCATATTTTGGATAAGCTTGGTGGAATTCAAAATTCAACAAAAAACGGCAGCCCGGGCTGCCGTTTTTTAGATCAAACTGTTGGGATTTCATCCAGGTCGAAAAAGATTTGCAGACCCCGCTCACGTCCCACCTCCACCATCCGATCCGCACCCTGGGAGGCGCCGCCGATGCGCAGGACGGCATCACATTTTTCGAGCAGGCGTTCCGCGATGGGATGGAATATCTCGTCGAAGGCCGCATCGCCGACCTGTTGGGAGCCAGCCAGATGCACGAGCGGGAGCGCAAACCATTCTCCCAGCACGGGGATATGTCCCTTGCGGAAGATGGGCAGGGCGTAGGCTTCCATGGCGCGGACGTTGGCCGCCATCTTTTCGGGGTCGTCGCCCGTGCCCGAGCGATACGGTCCCGCAATCAGGATCATCAATCGACTGCTCATTGATACTTCTCCAGGTATGGGCGCGCCAGGAACAGCGCTGCCAGGGATTTGGCGTCGGGCATCTCGCCGCGTTCGGCCATGGCCAACGCCTCGCGGACGGGCATTTTCTCCACCTGCAGGAACTCGTCGGCGTCGGCCTCAAGCGGATCGTGCCGCAGGTCGGTGGCGAGGAAGACGGCCATGAACTCGGTCGAGTAGCCGGGCGCAAGGTAAAAATCGCCCACGCGCACGAGGGTGTCGGCGGCCATGCCTGTTTCCTCGCGAATCTCGCGAGCGGCGCATTCGGCGTGGGGTTCATCGCCGTCGCGGGTACCTGCGGGCAGTTCGAGCAGGTCCAGGCCCGCGGCGTGACGGTATTGACGCACGAAGAGCATGTTCCCGTCCGCATCGATGGGGAGGATGACGACCGAACCGCCGTGTTCGACGATCTCGAAGCGCGTCTCGTTGCCGTCGGGCGTTTTCAAATAGTCGCGGCGGATCTTGAAGGCGCGCCCCTGAAAGAGCGGCTCCGATCTGAGTAATTCAAAAGGCATGAGCTCCTCCAATCAATAGAAAAAAGCCCAGGAACAGGCCTGGGCTTTCGAGTTTCATTCTCGGCGTTACGGGATGTCCAGCTTCTGCCCTGCGGTGAGTTTGGCCGAGAGGGAGATGCTGTTATAAGAGGCGATGGCGGCGGGATCTACATCGCCATATTTGCAGGCAATACTGTAGAGCGTCTCATCAGAGGAGAGGACCGTGTATGTGGCAGGGTGAGTCTGCAGAGCGCGGCCAGTGGGGAAGGGGTTACCCGTCTGCGGAATCTTCAGCACGAGGCCGGGCATGAACAGGCCGCCGTCAGAAATGCCGTTGAGCGAGAGCAGTTCATCGGGGTTGATATTGAAGCGGCGCGCGATGCAGTAAGGGAATTCACCCGCCTGCAGGGTGTAGGAGGCGGGCTTGGGGCCAGCCGTGGGCGCAGGTCCGCTGGGGGTGTTGGCCGCCGGCGGATTGACCGTGGACGCCACAGCGGTCGTCGCAACGGGCACAAGATCAGACGGCGTGCCATCCTGCGGCGTGGTCATGGTGACCACCACAGGCTGAGGCGTAACCGACGTCCCAGCGGTGGCCATGGCGGTTTGAGTGGCGGCTTGCTGGGCAGCCTGGGTCCCGATGGATTCCATGTTGGTGGCCCCGTTGGGCAACGGGGTGGTGAACTGGCTCGAAGGCGAGAGCAGGGTCGGCGTAGCCACTGGCGCATTCGAGATCGATTGCGTACAAGCAGAGAGCAGGAGTGCAAAGCTTAGGATCGCGGCCAGCTTCAGGCCGTGGGATTTCAGGGTCATATCTTCTCCTCTTTCTTCTTTTTATATTGTTCGGGATGGTAGCACATGATGTTTAAGACGTCAAGCGCGGGCCTTCCATCTTTTAGGGGATGCAGTCGAACTCGGCCAGCGCCTGGGATGCGCTGTCGCTGCGGTCCTGGACCTGGACCTGTACCCGTTTCCAAACGTTGCATACCCCTTTGCGGACTCTCGCCGCCTGTTGCACCGCGTCGCGCGAGAGGGTCAACGCCTCGTCCGCATTGCCGACGCGCGCCTGGGCCTCGATGAAGGGCAGCCACTCGAAGACGTCTTCGGGCGCATAGTCCAGCGCCTTGGCCTGACGTTGCAAATCGAGGATCGTCTGCCAGTCGCCGACCTGCCGCGCCAGTTCGGACCTTTCGTAGAAATAGCACCAGGTATGGGCTGGCTCGGCGCTGAACGGCGGATTTGGCAAACTTAGTTGCGGTGCGTCTGTGCGGATCAGGCTCGGCTGGCTGAGTGGGATGAGTTGGGTGAGAAACTCGGATTCTTTTTCGTAGGTCTCGGCATCGCCCAGCGACGGATCGAGCACACGCAGACAACCGTTCTGCGGGACTAGGAAAACCAGCGTTTGGCCCGTCGAGCCGTGGAAGTCCACGGTGCGGAACGGCAGGGTGATGGGCGTGTTCGGCTCGATGCTCGTCAACACACCGCCGCCGAGACGGGCCTCCGCGTAGAGCAGGGCGTAGGGCAGGTCTCCGCCGTGGTATTCGGGCGCGTACATCCAGTTGATGGGCGCGGTGAACGAGAGATCGGTTTCCAGCGGCATGTCGGGGATGACGCCCGTCAGCAACAGGGTGTTCGGTTCGAGGGCGGGGATACGCCAGGCGAATTGCCAGAAGATTTCCTGCTGGCGCGCCCAGTCGCGGCGGAAGAGGTTCGCGTTGTAGAATTGCTGTCCCACCCCGAGGGCGATGACCAGGCCGATGACGGTCAACTTGAGGCGTTCGTTCTTGCCGAGGAGAAGCTCGATCAACCCAGCTAGGAACAGGCTCCCGCCAAGGGTCATGGAGATCATGAAGCGGTCGAAGGTCGATTGGAGTGTCAGCGGCAGGCCCGCAGCGAGGGAGGGGAGACGTCCGAGCAGGATGCCCGTCAGGCCGAGGAGGATCAGGATGAGCGGAAATTGCGGGGCGGAGGATTGCTCGTCAACGGAGGGGAAACGGAGGAGGTAAAGGATGAGGAGAGCAAAGGTGACGGCGGTCAGGCCGAGGGTCAGCAGGGAGGTGGGGGAACTCGGAGCGGAACCGACCAACAGCAGGATCTGCCCCCAGACGAAGAGTCCCGCCTTGAAGACAGCATACAACAATTCGAGCAGCCAGTTGAGTCGCTGACCTTCCATGTCGTACGAGATATACGCGCCCGAGCGGTAGAACCAGACCAGCCACAGGCCGTCGGCTGCCCAAAGCAGGAGATAGGGCAGCCAGGCAGTCAACGCGCGGCGGAAGCGGCTCCAGAAGTCGACTTCGTCGAGCAGGGACCAGATCAGCAGGAAACGCAGCGGCTCCATGCCGAAGAAGTATTCGGTAGGGAAGAGTCCCCAGAATTGCAGGAAGAGTGCCAGAGCAGCCAACGGCCAGCGTCCGCGGCGGATGGCGTAGGCGCTGACGCCGAACGAAAGTAGATAAAAAATGAAGGGGATGAGTTCCTGGTTGATGTGTGTGAAGGCCACCCAATGCTGCGAGTAGCCAGGGAAGACCAGCACGAAGAGCGCGGCGGTCAGCGCCAGGCGCGGACGGCTCGGCCAGAAGGCGCGCAGCATCCACCAGGTCGAGAGGCCGATGACAAAGCGGATGACGAGCGCGAACATCTGCCAGGCCAGCGGGGTGGGCGGCAGCAGGCTGGTGGTGAGGAAAAAGATCGGCCCGAGGAAGGGGCGGAAGCCGATGAAGGATGGGACAAATTGCGCCGAGCCGAGGAAATGGTCCGCCCAGGCGAACCCCCAATCGTCCCAGTGGAAACCCGCGGTGGCGGCCAGCAATCCGTAGGCGAGGATGGTGAGCAGGGCAAAGAGGACAGGCGGCTTGATGCGTTGCATCCTGGGATTTTATCAGAAGCGTGCGGCATGATTGGAAATAAAAACACCGAGTCCGTCTCGATGTTTTTATTGTTCAACTTTTTATCGCATCACTGAATTCGGATGGCTTGCGGCGTGCCTGCTACAATTTTCCAAACGGCCTCGCGGACTTCGCAATCTGTGCGTTCGAGGACCGTATCCACCAGCCAGTATTCGACCTGCACGGCCTCGGGCGTAATGTCCACGATGTTATAACCATGACTGTCTAGTTCACACCACTTCATTTGAGGGAAGGCTTGCAGCAGGGCGGCTTCGTGTTTGCGTGATTCTGTACGCGGCTGCCACTTCATCTTATCATCCAAATTTTGCGAGGTCAGGCTGGTGTTGATAAATTCCACGGCCACGACATCTTCTGCCTCATCGAACGGATTTTCATTCAACTCGATCACCATGCTGACGTGGATATCACCGCTCAAGACAACGGTCTGGCCGCGATATTTGCGCAGCATCTCGAAGACCTTGTGACGTTCGGCGGGGTAACCGTCCCATTGATCGTAGTCGGCACTTTTGCCGTCGGCGGCGATCAATTTGGTTTTGAGCAGCGGCAGCTTGACTTCTTCGGGATAGTTTTCGCGCCAGGTGGTGGAAAGCACAGAGGGGTTTCCCAACACGCGCCATGTTGCGTTTGAATTTTCGAACGCCTCGAATAGCCACTCGCGCTGGGCGGCTCCCAGTGCTGTGCGATTTTCATCATACATGGCGGGCGGCGGGACAGGCTGATCGCGATGGGTGCGCGTGTTAATCAGGAACAACTCGGCCAGTTTGCCCAGCCTGACGCTGCGATACACGCGGGATGGATCGCTGGGATCGGGCAGGCGGAAGGGAAGCCATTCCCAGCGCGCGCGAAAACAGGATTCCAGACGCGCGGACCACGGCCCATCGCTGGCCTCGTTATGGACATCGGCGCCGCCGCTCCAGGCGCCGTCGGCGAACTCGTGGTCGTCGACGGTGGCGATGATGGGCAGGGCCGCGTGCATCTTTTGCACGTCGGGGTCGCGGTGATATTGAGCATAACGGGTGCGATAATCGCTGAGGGATTTGCATTCGTGCAGGGGCTCGAACGGGCGGCCGATATCGGCACCTGGAGTTTGTCCTGCGGGCGGGACATTGGCGGCTTCGTAGATGTAATCTCCGAGGTGAAGCAAAAAGCCCAGATCCTCGTGTTCAGACATGCGCGCATAGGCATTGAAAAAGCCTGCGTTGAATTTGGCACAGGAGGCCTGGGCGAAGCGCAAATGCGTGACGTCGTCTGCGGGCAGGGTCTGGGTGCGGCCCGTGACCGTCGTCTCACCTTCAGCGTGGAAGCGGTAAAAGTAACGGGTGCCAGGCTCGAGCCCGGTGGGATCGACGTGGACGCTGTGGTCGTTCTCGGGGAGGGCAGGTGCAGTCCCGAACCTGACCATATTCGTGAAATCTGCATCGGAGGCAATTTCCCAACTCACTTCGACGGTGCGCTTATCAGGCACGGTCACACGTGTCCACAAAATGACGCGGTCTTGCAGCGGGTCGCCGCTGGCGATGCCATGCTGAAAAATATTCATAAATCCTCTTTTTATTGGAATTGAGACAATATCGGGCATTATTGTATGGAATTTCAGACAAAATGGCAGATACCGATGGTCCTATTCCATACCACCAAGTGCCATAAGCGAAACTTTTGTTTTACAGAAGCGCTTTGAGATTTTCCAATGGCGTGGGCGGATACAGGTCACAGCCGGGCCAGAGCGCATCCACCCCCGTGGCGCGGACCTGCTCCGCCGCCGCCTGGACCTGGGCCTGGTCGCCGCGCGAGAGCATTTCCACCGGGTCGAGGTTGCCGAAGAGCAGCGTGTGAGGCAGGGCCGCGCGCGAAGCGGACAGGTTATTGGTCTGGTCCACGGAGATGGCTTCCGCGCCCGATTGAGCCAGCAGGTGCATGACGTCGTTCGTGTTTCCGCACACCGACAGAACGCGCGGCGCGGGCAGGGCGGCGATCAAATGCTGTTGCGCAGGCAGGACGAAATCTGCGAAACGTTTGGGGCCGAGGAAGCCTGGCGAGCCGCCCATGTCGTGAATGGTGAGGAAGTCCGCGCCCGCGCTGCGATAAGCGTGACCGATTTGGGAGATGAAAGAGGAAAGATGAATGAGAGCGTCGTGAACGGTTTGTGGGGTGCGCTTCATTTCAGTGAACAACGTCCCCGGCTCGACCAGGAATAACAAGAGGGTGAATGGCCCAGGCAGGATTCCACCGATGACGGCTTCCGCGCCGATGTCCGCTTTGAGTCTTGCGATAGTGGTACACACTGTCGCAATGCGGCCTCTTTTTAAAATCTCTGTGTCCTCTGTGGTCTCCGTGGTGAATTCTTTGACCGAAGAGAATAACGGCCTCGCCACACGCGGAAATTCATACAACCCATTCTCGCGAAAGTCCACCTGTGCGCCCAGTGCCTCGGCCTCGACACACATATCCAGCGGCAGCGCGGCGGACGGGAACCCTGTCAGACGAAAGGTGCTGGCGGCGGCGCGGGCCAGCTTGTCCGCGTCGCGATGGACTTCATGGAAGGGCAGCCCTTCGCGCTCCAATCCTGCCGCGGTGACGTGGGTCAGTCCGCTGAAGGCGGGGATGGGATCAATTTTTTTACCGTTAAGCAATTCGAGAATTTTGGTTCGCATGTTCCATCAAAAAAGGGACACAAAGATATTCTTTGTGTCCCTTCGTGTCTTATGCTAATTTTTGATTGCCTTGGCGATAGCTGCCACGTGCTCAGGCGTGGACCCGCAGCATCCACCGACGATGCGCGCGCCCATGCCCACGTACTTCTTGGCGTACTCGCCCATCATCTCGGGCGTGACGTCGTACAGGGCGCGGTTGGTGGCGGCGTCCATGTGGGGCAGACCCGCGTTCGGCTTGATCCACAGCGGGAAGCCCGCCTTGGCCGCGCCATATTCCGCGACGATCTTTTCCATGTTTTCGAGCGTGGTGCCACAGTTCGCGCCGATGGCGACCGCGCCGAGGTCGGTGTAGGTCTGCATCACCTGCGAGGTCTTGACGCCCATCATGGTGCGCACGCCGCGGTCATACGAGAATGAGACCACGATGGGCAGGTCGCTGGCGGAGCGGGCACCCTCGAAGGCGGCGGTGGCTTCTTCGAGCGCGAACATGGTCTCGATCAGCAGCAGGTCCACGCCGCCCTCGGTCAGAGCTTTGGCCTGTTCGGCGTAGGTGGCGCGGGCGTCGTCGGGAGTCAATGGACCGTACGGGACCATCAGCGCGCCCGTGGGACCCATCGAGCCAGCCACCAGCACGCCGTCGCGTTTGGAGGCAACCTTGCGGGCCAGGTCCACCGCGCGCATGTTGACCTCAGGCGCGCGGTCCACGTACTTCGAATCCTTCATGCGCAGGCGCGTGCCGCCGAAGGTGCAGGTCAGGATGATGTCCGAGCCTGCCTCGACGAAGCGGTTCGCCAGCGTGAGCAGGATCTCGGGATTGTCCATCACCAGGTCCTCGGGCGGGGTGCCCGCCTTCAGTCCCATGATTTGCAAATTGGTACCCGTGGCCCCGTCCGCCACGAGAACCTCCCCCGCGTTGAGCCTTTCCAGAAATTTGTTCATATCGTCTCCTTTGAGTAGGGGCACGGCGGGTTGACCGAAGACCGTGCCTGCAATGGGTTTGCCGTGCCCTTACATTATTTCTTCATCAACTTCTCCGCCATCGGATCGATCTGATGATGCGGGATCAGGTGCGCCACGTGCGTGAACGGTTCGATCATGTGCGGGAAATTCAGCGCCAGCATGAACTGGTTCTGGAACTCGGGGTCGGTGGGCAGCTCGAAGCGCTGCACCGTTTGTACTACCTCGGCAGCCTCGTGGCGCTTTTCTATGTTGAGCAGCGCGATCCGCGCCCCGTCACCCGCGGCGTTGCCCACCGCGTAGACGTCCTCCAGCGGCAGGTCGGGGATCAGGCCGATCAGCATGGCCTTGGTCTTGTCGATGTAGCTGCCGAAGCCGCCCGCCAGGATAAGTTTATCAGGTCTTTCGAGGTTCATCTGACGCAGCAGTGTGCGCGCCGCCACGAACAGCGCGGCCTTGGCCAATTGGATCTGGCGGATGTCTTTCAACGTGAGGACGATGTCCCGCCCGATGGAGGTTTCCCGCGCCCAGGCGATGACGTACTCCTGACCGTTCCCCCCGCTGCGGATACGCTTCGTCCCTTCGACTTCGCTCAGGGCGAACTTTGCGTTGAATCGGCCCCGACCGTCCAGGATCCGTACTCGGAACATTTCTGCCACCGCGTCGATGATGGCCGAGCCGCAGATACCCTTGACGTCCCCCGTGTTCCAGCCCTCCGCGCCGATGACCTTGTAGCGCGGCTCCAGCGTGGACTCGTCGATCTCGACGCGCTCGATGGCGCCAGGCGCGGCACGCATCCCGTATTCGATGTGCGCGCCTTCCAGGGCGGGTCCTGTCGGCGTGGACGTGCAGACCAGCCGTCGGCGGTTGCCCAGCACCAATTCCGCGTTGGTGCCTACGTCGATGATTAGCCAGTTCTCGTCCTGTTTGTGTGGCTCCTCGGCGATCAGCACGCCGCTGGTGTCCGCGCCAATAAAGGACGCAATGGTCGGCAGCACGTGGATGTTGCCCGCAGGGTTGATGTTCAGTCCCAGCTCGCGCGCCTTGAGGTCCACCGCCTTGTGAATGGTCGGCACATACGGCGCGCGTCCGAGGTGAGTGGGGGGCAGGTTGAGCAAAAGATGATGCATGGTCGTGTTGCCGACCAGCACCATTTCGAAAATGTCGTCTTTTGTTACGTCATTGCGAGATTGCTTCGTCGCGCTATCGCGCTCCTCGCAATGACGGAGGGCTAGTTGCATCAACTTATTCAACGTGCCAATGACCGCCTTGTGCATCTTCTCCAGCCCATCACCGTGTTCGATGGAATACTGGATGCGCGACATGACGTCCTCGCCGTAGACGATCTGTGGGTTCATCTCGGATTCGGCCGCCAACACTTCGCCCGTGCGCAGGTCGCACAGATAGAGCGCAATCGTGGTCGAGCCGACGTCCACCGCTGCGCCGAAGGAGTCCTCGTGATAACCAGGCTGCACGCGGACCACTTCCTTGTCCTGCCAGACCGTGACCGTCACCTTCCATTCACCCTCGCGCAGGGTTTGCACTAGCGTGCGCAGGACCGTGTAATCGATGGAAAAGTCGGCCGCCTTGGGCAGATGCTCCTCGCCGCGCCGCACCAGCGACATGGCGTGCTCGATCCCCGAGGCCAGCCTTTCCCAGTCTGCGAAGGGCTGAGCCAGCGAGGGCGGTTCCATTTCCACGTAATATTTTCGGATGGACGGGTGAATCTCGATCTCGCGTTGCGTGGCCGACTTGCGCACGATCTGCTTGTTGCCGCGGCTTTCCTCGGGGACGTTAATCAGCACATCGCCCAGCACACAGGCCTGACACGACAGCCGCACCTGTCCCACCTCCCAGCCGCGGTCTTTGAGCAGCCTGGGACGGCGCGCAAAGTAGGCGGTCTCGTCCGCGCTGACGGGGGAGAGGTGTTCGCGCTTCGAGTGGATGTTGTACTTCTCGAAGCGCCCTTCCTCGACCAGCACCATGCACTTGCCGCAGGTGGCGTTCTCGGCGCAGATCGACTCGATCTCCACGCCCAGCTCGCGCGCGGCGGCCCGTAGACTCGTGCCTTCTTCGACGAGTCCACGGCGGCCAGAGGGTTGCAGGATGACGAGGTGTTTGGTCATAAGCAAGTGGGGCGGGATGGTTCCGCCCCACAATTATATAATACCCACGGCCACGAATTGCGTTTTCCCCTTTAAAAGAACGCAATTCGTGACCGCCCTGGGTATACAGGTTAAGAATTTCGTTTGGGGATTTCAATGACCCTGAACTCGGCCTCAAGTTCGGCCTTGACCGCCTGCGCGACTTCCTCAGGCCCGCCCTCTCGTT
Organism: uncultured Anaerolineales bacterium; assembly: GCA_937928015.1. Lineage (GTDB taxonomy): Bacteria > Chloroflexota > Anaerolineae > Anaerolineales > Villigracilaceae > JACPVF01. The sequence goes on from CALFXA010000064.1 coordinate 10,715, forward strand.
CGATCCACGGACCCTTCTTCCACTGGGCCACGTAATCGTCCGTACCTATCAGGCCGACGGCCATGGCGTAGGCATCCACCGCGCTCATGAAGCGTTTGGACATTTCCACTTTGACCTCTCGCCCGTCCCCCGAGGCGGTGATCATGGTCGGGATGTGTCGCCAATAGGTCACTCGATATTTGCTTTGCATGGTTTCACCTTTAAAACGGAGCGCAGACTTCAGTCTGCGCAGGTTCTTCATCGCGCTGCGCGAAGTCGAAGCGCGGATGGAAGTTGATTCTGTAATTTTACAGTACCAGCAATCCCTTTTCCCACAGGATCAGCCCCGCGCCCGCCGCGATAAAGGCGACCACGATCAACACTCCGACGAAGGTCAGCCGATATGGCTTGACGTAGGTCCGCGTGGGATAGGCGCCGAAGCCGCGCGATTCGATGGCCAGCGCGGTATTCTCGGCTTTGCGCAGCCCGTTGACGATGACCGTGAACAGGTAACGCTGCCACAGACGGAAGCGATGTGCCCACGGCGAACGCGCCGCGCGTCCGCGGATGGCGTGAGCGGCCTGGACGGCGTCCACCTCCTGCTGGATGATGGGCAGGAAGCGCAAAGCGGTGAAGATGGCAAAGGCATATCGGTAGGGGATGCCCAATTTGGTCAGGCCCACCATCAGCTCGCGGATGTTGGTGGTCCAGATGAATATGAACGAGACCAGCACCATGATTGCCAGACGGAAGAAGTAACCCGCGCCTTTGACCAGTCCCTCCTGCGAACCATGCAACGGACCGAACGTGAAGATCGGCTCGCCAGGCGTGACGAAGAAATGGAACAGGCCCAACAGCAGCGCCACGCCGAAGATGAGCGGCGAGGCCTTCAGGATGACCGACAAGGGCACACGCGCGAACAACAGGGCGATGACCAACAGGGCGGCCAGCAGGATCCCGCGTGCCTCCATCGTGGTCGTCTGGAAGGCCAGCACGATGACCACCACCACCCACAGCAGTTTGCTGAGCGCGTCGGCGCGATGGAAGAGCGAGTCTTGGTCGAGGTAGGCGAGAGTGTGCTCGTTCATGGGGTCATGGCTTCCACAAAGGCTTCCACGGTGTTCAGGCCGTGAGGCACCGATTTTCCGCGGGCGCGCAGTTCGTCTGTCAGGCGGCGCAGGGCGGTGGGGCGCAGCGAGGCGCGTTCCACCACCTCGGGCGAACTGAACAACTGTGAAGGCGTGCCGTCGAAGACCTTCTCGCCGTCAGCCATCACGATGGCGCGGTCGATGTGGGCATCCACCAGACGCATGTCGTGCGTAATCATCAGCACGGTGATGCCTTCCTTGCGCAGCGTGTTGATCAGTTCCATCAGGCTCTCGGTCAGACGCTTGTCCTGACCGTAGGTGGGTTCGTCCACGATGAGCAGGCGCGCGCGTCCGCCCACGAGCATGGTCGCCACGCCCAGGCGGCGCTTGGCGCCCGCGCTCAACGCGAAGGGATGTCCCTCCGACTCGCTGATCTCCAGCCGCTTGAGCATGGCCTGCACGCGTTTGTGCACCTCGTCGGGATCGTCGATGCCCTGGGCCAGAAGACTATATTCGAGTTCCTCTTTGACCGTGTCGGTCAGGAACTGATGTTCTGGATTTTGGAAGACCAGCGCGATGTCGTTCGCCAGATCCTGCACGGTCCATTGACGCGCCTTGCGCCCGAAGAGCGTCAGGTCGCCGCCCGTGGGTTTGAGCAGGCCCACCAGCAATTTGCTGAGCGTGCTCTTGCCCGCGCCGTTCTGACCGACGATGGCCGCGATCTCGCCTTGGCGGATCTCGAAGGAGACGCCGCGTAGCGCGCGCGATTTTTTGTTGTATCCGAAGCGCAGATTCTCCGCGCGGACCAGCACCTCACCCCGTGTCGGGACCTCGGGACGGGTACGGCCTTCGAGGAAGTTGAACCCGCCAAAGGCGTCGGCTGCTTCGCTGACAGTGATGGGCACCTGCCCGTCGAAGAGTCCGCGTTGCTTCAGGCGCAGACCCACCTCGGTCGGTTCGGGCAGCCAGACCCCCAGGTCCAGCATTTCCGCGCCGTGACGTTCGATCACCTCGCGCGGAGTCCCCTGGGCGACGACGCGTCCCTTGTCGAGCAGGATCAGGTCGTCGGCCTGGGCCATGAACTCGTCCAGGTCTTTGGTGACCAGTACGATGGACTTGCCCTCGTCGCGCAGGCGCAGGATCAATTGGTGGACGGCATGCGTGGTGGCGGGGTCGAGGTTGGCGGTCGGCTCGTCGAGCACGATCAGCGCGGGCTGCATAGCCAGCACCGAGGCCAACCCTAATTTCTGGATCTGACCGCCTGAGAGCGCCCAGACCAGATTCTTGCGCAGGCCGTTCAAGCCGACGTATTCGAGCGAGCGCGTGACCTGCTCGGCAATCTTGTCGGGGTCCTGGCGCAGGTTTTCGGGGCCGAAAGCGACCTCGTCCTCGACCTGCAGGGTGGCGAACATCCACTCGGGGTCCTGAAACAACATGCCGACCGAGTGCGCCAAATCCTGCACCTTCGAGGCGGAAACATCCTGCCCGTCCACAACCACCTTGCCTTCGAGTTTCCCGCCTAAAATGTGTGGGACAATGCCGTTGAGCAGCATGCACAACGTGGATTTGCCCGAGCCCGAAGGCCCGACCAGCAAAGTGAAAGACCCGCGCTGGATGGACAAATTAACGTCCACGAGCGAGGGCGTGGTTTTGCCGTAGTGTTTGTAGGTGACTCCGCTCAAGCGGACGAGCGGCTCGGCGGAGGTGGGCGGAGGTGTGGTCACGGTGATATTTTATTCGAGATTGGGAAGCGTTGGAAGTCTTAGTATGAAACTACAATGCGCGTAAGCATTTTCCCCGTTCCTCCAACAGTTTTACCGCTGGAGGAACGGGAATTTTCTGGAAAAGCTACTCTTTTCGTGTGGTGCGCAACAAGCCGGTACGCTCCACTAGTTTGCCGAGCCACCAGCCCAGCAGGCCCGAGATGATTGCGCCCGAGATTAGGTTGATCGGGGCGGCCTGCCAATACTGAGCCACGATCTCGGGGGTGCTGTCCCAACCGAAGAGGTAGGCGGTCCAGACGGTGCCGAACTGGGAGGCGCCAGCGCCCGCGAGCAGAAAGGCCCACCAGCCGAAATTGTTGTAGTTGACGAGGGCCATGACCGCTTCCGCGCCGATGCCCTGGGTGAGGCCCCAGCCGAGGGTGGAGAAGCCCGAGGGGTTGCCGAGCAAGGCCTCCATGGCGGTCTCGATCAGGCCGACGATCAGCATGGCGCCCGGCTTGCGGACGAGGAAGAAGGCCAGCAGGTAGGCCCACATGAAGGCGCCCTGCAGGGCCGCGCCTGCCAGCGGTCCACCCGCGGCGTTGGCGGCATTCCAGATGATGCCTGTGCCCGTGTTGACCACGCCAGCGATGGCGCCCACGACAGCCAGGATGATGAGATCGGAGGTGGTGTAGTTGAAGTTCCACCCGCCGCCTCGCGAGTCCTGTTCGCCGAGCTTGACGAAGCGGGCCAGCAGACCGAGCACAATGAGGATCAGGATGTTCACAACAATCATTACGGGAAGAGTCATTGCAGCATTCTCCTTCTGTGGTTTGTTTGGCTCAGAGCGCGCGCTCTGGAATACCTACAGGGATAAACCCATTTCTTTCAGTTCGGTTTTGACTTCCTCGTACATCTTCTGCCAGAAATCCAATGGCTGGATCTTGACCGTGTCATAGACCTGGTCGAAGGACAGGCCAGGATTGCCTTCCGGTGTGAAGACGTGTTCGTACTTCGGCAGCAATTGCTGGACAAAGGCATTGGCGTCCTTGAGCGACATCTTCATCTTGTGAGTCGCCAGCGCGACTTCGGCCATCAGACGGGCTTCCAGGCCCGAGCAGTTGGGGGCGTTCCCATCGGCGGCGCCCACACCTTCGAGGTGGTTTCCGCTCACGGCATTGACGATGGCGTTGGCAGCCGTTTCGTAGAGCAGTTCCTTCGTCCCCGCGCCTGACTTCGGGTAAATATCCGCGACGATGATGTGCGGCGCGTGACGGGCGAAGGCCTGTCCCGTGGCGTTAATGACCCACAGCACGTCGCGGGTGGAGGTGGCGATGTGGCGCACGTGGATGGGATGCAGGATGTGATAATCAGCCAGACAGGTGATGTTGGCGATCAGGTAGGAGGCTACGTTGACCACCGCCGAACCGGCAGGTCCGCCGCCCAGGCCGCCGACGATGACGCACGGCAGCGAGGCGTTGACCATGCCATACTCCAACGAGTTGACCGCGCGCGAGATGTTGCGGTGATCCATCTTCAGCTCGTTGAGCACGGGCACCAGATGCGAGTCACAGGGGCGCAGGTAATCGGGGTGGGCGGCGGCCAGGTCGCCCAGCTCAGAGACCGAGCTTTGCGCGGCCAGCATGCCCATGCCTGCGCGGCCCACGCGCTTGAGCCCCTGACGCATGTATTGCAGTTCGCGGCGGGTGGAGACGATCTCGATCGGGTTGCCCGTGCGGACCTCGCGCCCGTCCACTTCGACCAGTGTGCCACAGGTGGCCAGGTCGATCAGCGGCTCCTGCATGTAGGACATGACATTAGCGAGGAAGATGCGCTCAGGGATGGGCGTCCCTGGGGAGCCGCCGAAGAATAACGGAGCCCGCTCATTGTTCAGGTGACGGGCATAGAGCGTGCGGGCGTCCTTGCCCTCACCCATGACCACTTCCTGCGGCGCGGTGCGAATCCCGTAGTCGATCTCATCCTGTGAGATGTGGATCAGGCGTTCGGTGGAGCGGCTGTAGGCGCCGAGGGTTACGGCCAATTCGTAGCCCGCGTTCCAGATGGCTTCCGAGAGGGCGGGGTCGTCGGTGACGAGCTCGTTGGGGTTCCATTCGAGCTTGTATTTCTTGACTAGCCGTTTGGTGGTCATGGCCACCTTTTCGAGGTCCCAGTTTTCTTCGGTCATGTAGGGGCCCGAGTTGGCGCGGTCGAGGATTTCGAGGTAATTCAGCATTGGGGTCTCCGATAAACAATGGGCGACGCATGCGTCGCCCATAAAAATCATGTGTTCATTTTTGCGCGCGCCAGCTTAACGGCCTCGGCCGCATTGCGGGCGGTGCCGTCGGCGCCGATGGCCTTGGCCCAGTCTTCGGTGACGGATGCGCCGCCCACCAGCACCACATATTTCTCGCGGATGCCGCGCGCGACGAGCAGGTCGATCAGGTCCTTCATGAAGGGCATGGAGGTGGTCAGCAGCGCGGAAAGCGAAATGATCTGCGCGCCGAGTTCCTCGGCCTTGTCGATGATGGATTTGATCGGCACGTCCACGCCCATGTCGGTGACCTCGAAGCCCGCCGCAGTCATCATCGAGGCGACGATGTTCTTGCCGATGTCGTGGATGTCGGTCTGGACGGTGGCAGCCACCACCTTGCCCTTGACCTTGCCCTCGCCTTCGGAGTATTTCTCCAGCAGCGGCGGCTTGACCACTTCCATGGCGGCCTTGAGGGCGCGGCCCGCCAGCATCAGTTCTGGCAGGAAATATTCGCCACGCTCGAAGCGTTTGCCCACTTCCTCCGCGCCGCTCATCAAGCCCATGTTCAGTATCTGAAGCGGATCGACGCCCGCATCCAGAGCGGCCTGGGTGGCTTCGGTAGCCAGGTCGGTGTCGCCGTCCACCACGGCTTCGGCGATGGCTTGAAAGTGTTCCTGGTCCGTCATGTCGACTCCTGACTGTAAGGGGATATTTTGATTTTATGGCAGGTGGAGGTTATGGTCAATAGCAATAAACCTCGGAGGTCTGCCATGCAACTTCTTTGACAGGAAGTCAGGCCGTAGACCTCCGAGGTCTCATTTAATCTTCAATCTTCGTCCTCGTGTTGCTCCCCATACACGCGGATCACCGCCGCTTCGACCTCGGCCTCGGAATGACTCTCGCAGGCCACCAGCGGTCGGTTCGCATGGTCCACTTTTCGCCCGCCTGCGCTCATCACCTTGCTGTCAGTGAATTTTCCATTTTCATCGTAGATCACGTACAACTCGTACAATTTTCCGCACACGATGCAGCCGTGCATCTCGCCTTTGACGTGGGTTTCGGACATGGGTTCTCCTCTGGTACTAAATTACCACCCGCGTGGGGGTGCCTCTGACAAAGCTGTAAGGCATTATACTTTTTCTTTCCCGGGGGCGGGAATTTGGCGATGGTAAAAATAGTTATACCCCGAAAGGAGTCCTTTATGAAACGCGTACTCTTGACCGTCATCCTCCTGATTTCCATCCTGCTGGGGCCAATCACGCCCGTCCAGGCGGCCAGCCAAAGCGTCTACGCTGACAGCCTGGCCACGGGCTGGGAAGATTGGTCGTATAACTCCATCACGGTGGACCTGGCACACTCGGCCCATGTCCATGCGGGGACGCACGCCGTGGCCGTGACGTACACAGGCGGCTGGAGCGGCTTCCAGATCGGGTATCATGCCGCCAGCCTCGACATCAGCGCATACGACACCTTCCGCTTTTGGATCAACGGTGGGACCTCGGGCGGGCAGACCATCCAATTACAGATCAGCGACGCGAACGGCGTCATCGTTCAACAGGACATCTCTCCCCAGGCCAATACCTGGGCGAAGGTGGACGTTTCGCTGAATTCGGTCGGTTCGCCGCGCAGTGTGTACAGCATCGCTTGGTTCAATAACACGGCGGGAGCGCAGTCCACCTACTATCTCGACGACATCTCCTTCGAAAATATCGGGACGCCGCCCCCGCCGCCTGGAACGGGACCTGCCCTCAGCGTGGACGTCGCCGCGAATCGGCATGCCATCAGCCCGTACATCTATGGCATCAACTACGCCAGCCAAGCCATCGCCGCCGACCTGCGTCTGCCCGTCCGCCGCTGGGGCGGAAACTCCACCACGCGGTACAACTGGCAGATCAACGTCCATAACACGGGCAGCGACTGGTACTATGAAAATATCCCCGACGACAATTCTCCCACCGAGACGTTGCCCAATGGTTCGGCCTCCGACCAGTTCGTGGACCAGGACCAGGCTACGGGCACCGAGTCGCTCATCACCATCCCGATGATCGGCTGGACGCCCAAGCGGCGGGTGGAGAGCCATCCGTACGATTGCGGTTTTACGCGCACCGCCTTCCCCAACCAGGACAGCTTCGACCCGTGGGACACGAACTGCGGTAACGGTGTCCACAACGGGGCAGACATCACGGGCAATAACCCGCTCGATACCAGCGTTGCCATCGACCAGACTTTCGTCACTGCCTGGATCAATCACTTCATCGCGCGTTATGGCACCGCGGCGAACGGCGGCGTGCAGTTCTACAATCTCGACAACGAGCCGATGTTGTGGAACAGCACCCATCGCGACGTTCATCCGACTCCAACCACCTACGACGAGATGAAGACCCGCACCGAGCTGTATGCGGCTGCCGTCAAAGCGGCCGATCCCTCCGCCCAAACGCTGGGCCCCGTGGTCTGGGGCTGGTGCGCCTATTTCTATTCCGCCGCGGACGGTTGCTCTGCGGGCGCCGACCACGCCGCGCACGGCAATATGGATTTCATTCCGTGGTATCTCCAGCAGATGCAGGCCTACCAGACCGCCCACGGCACGCGCATCCTCGATTATCTCGATATGCATGTCTATCCTCAGGTGGACGGGGTGTACTCCACTTCGTTGGGAGATTCCAGCGTACAGGCTGCGCGCCTGCGTTCCACCCGTCAGTTGTGGGACCCGACCTACGTCCACGAAGGCTGGATCGGCCAGCCCGTGTACCTAATCCCGCGCATGAAAACATGGGTGAGTGCCAATTATCCTGGCACGAAGACCGCCATCACCGAATACAACTGGGGCGCGCTCGATTACATGAACGGCGCGCTGGCCCAGGCCGATATCCTTGGCATCTTCGGTCGCGAGGGGCTGGACCTGGCCACCCTGTGGGGCCCGCCTGATAACGTGAACGCGCCTGGCATCTTTGCCTTCCGCATGTATCGCAACTACGACGGGGCGGGCAGCGCCTTCGGCGAGACCTCGGTCCAGGCCGCCAGCGCGGACCAATCCCAACTGGCGATCTATGCCGCCCAACGGGCAGCCGACAGCGCCCTGACGATCATGGTCGTCAACAAGACCAGCGGCGACCTGACCAGCAGCATCACCCTGAGCAATTTCCAATCCTCGGGCGCGGCACAGGTCTGGCGGTATTCGTCCGCGAACCTGGGAGCCATCCTGCGTCCATCGGATGTGGCCGTCACCGCCAGCGGTATCAGTGCCACATTCCCCGCCAACTCCATCACGCTGCTGGTCGTCCCGACGGGCACGGTCACCGCCACCTTTGCGGACGTGCCGACTTCATATTGGTCGTGGTCGTTCATCGAGCGCTTGTATGCGGCGGGCATCACGGGCGGATGTGGCACCAACCCGCTGCTGTATTGTCCAGAGACGGTGGTCACGCGCAGCCAGATGGCTGTTTTCCTCGAACGCGGCATGCATGGAAACACGTTCAACCCACCTGTAGTACCGATCACGTTTTCGGATACGTCAGGCCATTGGGCACAATACTGGATCGAGGCCTTGAAAAATGACGGCGTGACGAGCGGTTGCGGCAATGGGGCCTTCTGCCCTGAAGTCGCTGTCACACGCAGCCAGATGGCAATCTTCCTGTTGCGCGCCGAGCATGGAGCGGCCTACACCCCGCCTTCTGTGGGAGCGGGGACGGGCTTCAATGATGTCCCTGTCAATTACTGGGCCGCTGCATGGATCAAACAACTGGCCGCCGAAGGCATCACGGGCGGATGCGGCTCGGGCAATTATTGTCCAGAGGTGTCAGTCACGCGCGCGCAGATGGCGGTATTCCTTGTGAGGACGTTCGGGTTGCCGTAAGAAGAAAATCGACCGCCGCAGGGATTTCCCTGCGGCGGTTTTTTTGATACTAGAGTTTGCTTTGTGCATACAAACTGTGGAACTTAGAATTCTATCGTAGAGGATCGAGATGGAATTTTGAGTGCGTACTTGGCTCAGGGTAAATTAAAAGCTCTTACCAAAAAAACAGCCATCTGAGCACGAGTTATTGCGGCGGTGGGACAATAAATCCCATTACCGCAACCCCCGGTGATTCCTTCAGCGGCCAATTGCTTGATCCATGCGGCAGCCCAGTAATCGGCAGGGACATCGTTGAAACCTGTACCAGATCCTACAGCGGGTGGGATATATTCTAAACCATACTTTGCCCTAAGCAGGAAAACTGCCATTTGGTCGCGTGTGACCGCGATTTCAGGACAGAAGACTCCTGCTCCGCAGCCACTCGTTATGCCATCATTTTTCAGAGCCTCGATCCAGTATTGCGCCCAATGGCCCGACGTATCCGAGAATGTGATCGGCACCATAGGCGGATTGAATGTGCCACCGTGGATGCCACGCTCAAGAAAGATTGCCATCTGCGCGCGGGTTACTACGCTATCGGGGCAATATTTGAAAGGAGTTGTCTCGCACCCTCCTGTAATGCCGGCATGGTAAATTTTCTCAATATATTGCCAAGCCCAGTGATTTTGTGGCACGTCAAAGAATATGCCTGGTTCAGTTCCATACTCATATGCGCCAATATCACAGCGACTACCTTGTGGTCGTATTAGTCCACGTTGATCACTAAGGGGGCAGGAATCACTATTAGGAGTACCAGGCGCAAGTGGGTTACCGCTGTCGATGGCTGGGCTAGATGCGATTAGGGGGTATATTCCAATGCCGTTTCCAATGTCAGTAAGTGGTCCTAGGATACTCTCAACTGGTATCGGGAGAGTGTTTGTACCAACTTTGTCATTTCCTTTGAACTCGGTATAACAAGTAAAGTGAGAGTTGATTGGATCAAAATCGCCAATGTTTCCTATAATGTTATTCCCATTGGATGTGAAATACCCTCGACAATCTGGAGCATAATTGGATCCTGGAGGTGCATTGTTTCCGGCAATAATGGTGTTTCTAATGATCACACCGCCAAAAGCATCAATACCGCCACTTCCCCAGTCTGTAGCAGTATTATTAGTGATCGTACTGCTGTAGATATCGATAGTGGCTCCCGATCCACTATCGTTGAGTATTCCCCCGCCTTGACCGGCAGTGTTTGAGGAAATTGTGCTGTTAATGATTACAACCTTGGCATTTGCTCCTGAGTTCCAAAGTCCTCCACCTGTGCTGCCGGACGAATTACCACTAATTGTAGTATTAACAATTGTTAATTGCCCATTATTGTTTATGATTCCGCTGGTCCCATTTATAACGGCACTATTTTGTAATAGTAGTTTCCCTTCATTGACCAACCCACCGGTAAGACCAATTCCATCGATAATTATATTGTCCAGACTGACATTGTGGGGCGAGAAAATTTTGAAATCCCGTTGGAATACGGATATCCCGTTTTGAGTTGTAAAAGTCGAATTCCACCCACCACTAATTCTTGCACTTTGCTTAATATTTACTGGAAGGGTCATGGATGGGGAATAAGTTCCAGTTTCTATTCTGATAGTGTCACCATCGTAATACTTTGTCTTGGCCATTACTCCTGGTATAGATAGACATGGAGTTAGTAGAGATAAACAATCGTTTATATCATCCCCTGAAGGCGAAATTGCCCAAAAGCCATTTCCAACAGTAAATTGCACGCTGGCTCCACCCGCAATGTAGGCTTGTATAGTATATTCGCCAATTTGACTGTTTGCGCGAAGGATGGGTGAGGAAGCATATCCTGACGAATCTGTTTTAACTATAGATATATTTGATCCTGTGGCCGAAAAGGTGCCGCTTGGTCCGCTGGGTGATGCCGTAAAAGTAACATCATATCCAGATCCTACAGGAGTATTATTTTGGTCAAGAACGATTACTGTGAAAGGCTTATCGAAATTTGAGCCTGGTACTACACGTTGTCGATCTCCGCTTACTATTTGTATACTAGCGGGTTGACTTGGTGGAATATATTCATAGGAGCCTAAATCACAAATTCCAACTCGTGGCATCCCACGTTGGTCTGTTGTTCCGAAGCATGTTGCAGGATTGCCAGCATTAATGGCCGGGCTGTCTGCTGCAATAGGGACATAACCATTTTGGGGGCCTGGTACTAGTTGACCGAGTTTGGGGTCTGGAGATATTCCTCCTAGACCACAGCTTATAGGATAGATTATTGTGTATCCATCAGTTTGGGCGTATGAAGTGGGTCCACAATTATCTCCTTGAACAGCTGTGTTGTTTGCAACAATGCTGTTCTTAAGAATAATGGTCCCCCCTGAACTTTTGATGGCGCCACCTTCGACTGCATGATTTCCTGCCACCGTTACATTGTTCAGCGTGATCGTGGATACTGTTGGAACTCCAATTGCTCCCCCTCCTTGTCCCGCTGTATTATTGGCGAGTGTTGAGTTATTGATGTTGACAACAGAACTAGACCAGATAGCCCCCCCTGAATTTTGAGCAAAGTTCTCGAACAATGCGCTATTTGTAATGGTAATATTTTTTCCGTAAACGCCCCCTCCTGTCCAGTTTGAATGATTCCAATAAATATAGCTATTGGTTATAACGATACTTCCATCAGTTCCGCCCACACCTCCACCACTTCCCGATGACATTGTGGAATTACTATAGATATTGCTATTGGTAACCGTTAGCGTTCCTGAATTGTTGATGCCTCCACCGCTTTCGTAGGTAGAGTTATTGTGGATACTACATTGATCCACAACAAGGGTACCGTAATTTCTAATTCCACTTCCACTGTTATTGTCAACCTCACAATTTTTTAAAGTTAGATTCCCGCTCATGTTATTAATTACACCGCTACGATAATTATTAACGTTATTTCTAACTGCAAACCGTTCGATGGTAGCGGTTGAATTGTTGTAAATAGATCTGCTGTTCACGACAGAATATCCGCCCTGAATATCAAAAGAATAATCCCATCCCCCTGAAATAGTAACTCCCTTGTTAATGTTAATATCTTCGCTAAAATATATATCTTCTGTAATTTTGATTGTATCGCCGTTTGCTGCTAATTCAAGAGCTTTCCTGAGCGTCTGACATGGGGCATCAAGCGTGCAGGTGTTGGTATCAGATCCAAGTATGGATACATACCGGATAGTAGGCTCTGTTAATGGATTAGTTGATTGCCCAGATATTTCGTCGATATTCTTGCCAGGCACGGCAGGGCTTGCTACGACTGGTAAGACTGGTTGCAATGATAAGGCTAAAATTACTATTAAGAATATAACGATTGAGTGTTTCTTGGAGAAGGTTTTCATATTATCTCTCCCTTTCTGAATGTAATATAAGTTATATTTTATGATAAGAAAAAGGATTAATCAATTGGATATATGTCATGTCTTATTATGGAGAAATGAATTCGGTTTTGCCAACATGTTTTTGCTCTGCAATTCCGAGTTTGTTTTTGTAGTATATTCGTGCCTTCAAAGGAAATCATTCATGGCATTGATCAGCTTGCAGGAAGTGAGCCTGGGTTTCGGCGGGCCGCTTCTTTTCGACAACATCAATTTACAGATCGAGCAGGGCGAGTGGGTGGGCCTATTGGGCCGCAACGGCATGGGCAAGTCCACGCTGCTCAAGCTGGTGAACGGCGACATCCTGCCGCAGAGCGGGGTGTTGGCCCGTCAGCAGAATTTGCGCGTGGCTTATTTACCGCAGGAGGTGCCCGCGGGCATCGAGGGCAGAGTGCTCGACATCGTCGCCAGCGGACTGGAGGCGCGCAAATCGGCGCAGGACGAGCATCACTGGCGCGGGCAGCTCCATGTGGACCAGGTTATTGGGCGCATGCAACTCGACCCGAACGCCCAGTTCGACGTCCTTTCAGTGGGGATGAAGCGTCGCGTGCTGCTGGCGCGCGGTCTGGTACGGAACCCTGACCTGCTCCTGCTCGACGAGCCGACCAACCACCTCGACATCGCCTCCATCGACTGGCTGGAGACCTTCCTCAAACGTTGGGGCGGGACGTTGCTGTTCGTCACGCATGACCGCGTCTTCTTGCAGCGCCTGACCACCCGCATTGTCGAGCTTGACCGCGGCCACCTCTTCGATTGGAATTGCAGCTACGAGACCTTCCTCGAACGCAAGGAGTCCGTGTTGGCCGCCGAGGCTCAGCAAAACGTGCTCTTCGACAAGAAGTTGGCTCAGGAGGAGGTCTGGATCCGCAAGGGCATCGAGGCGCGCCGCACGCGCAACGAGGGCCGCGTCCGCGCGCTCAAACGTCTGCGCGAGTTGCGGCTGGAGCGACGGGAACAGCCTGGCAAGGTCCGCATGCAGATTCAGGCGGAGAAGCGCTCGGGGCGGCTGGTCATCGAAGCGGAGAACGTCAGCTATTCGATTGGCGACAGGCCCATCATCACCGACCTGACGACCACCATCCAGCGCGGCGACAAGATCGGCATCATCGGCCCGAACGGCTCAGGCAAGACCACCCTGCTGCGGCTGCTGATTGGTGAATTGAAGCCGCAAACGGGCGAGATCGAGCACGGCACGAATCTGGAGATTGCCTACTTCGACCAGCTTCGCGCACAACTGGATGAGTCGAAGTCCATTCTCGACAACGTGGGCGAGGGACGCGACGCGGTCACCATCAACGGACGGACCCGCAACCTGATTGGCTATCTGGAAGATTTCCTGTTCTCGAAGGAGCGCGTGCAGGCGCCCATCACCGCCCTCTCGGGCGGCGAACGCAACCGCCTGCTGCTGGCGCGTCTGTTTGCGCGCCCCGCCAACCTGCTGGTGATGGACGAGCCCACCAACGACCTCGACCTCGAAACGCTGGAGATCCTCGAAGATCTGCTGCTTGATTACGAAGGCACGCTGCTGCTGGTCAGTCACGACCGCGCCTTCCTGAACAACATCGTCACCAGCACGCTGGCCCTGGATGGTACGGGCCGTGTCGTCGAAACTGTCGGCGGCTATGACGAGTGGCTGAGCCAGAATCAGGCTCAGGCGGCGAACCAGCCCAAAGTCGAGGAGAAGCCGCGCAAGTCCGCGCCGACGGAGGTCCCCGAAGCACCGAAGAAACCCAGCTATAAGGAAAAGCGCGAACGGGAGGCCCGTCAGCGCGAATTGGCTGAACTGCCGCAGCGCATCGAGTCGCTCGAAAGCGAGATCCACGAACGGACTGCCGCGATGGCTGACCCTGCCTTCTATCAGCAGGCCGAGGCCGAGATCACCCGCGCCGTGGGGAGATTGAACGAATTGCAAGAGGAATTGTCCCGCGCGTATGCGCGTTGGGAGGAATTGGAAGGAATGGAATTGTGAATCAAAAAAGCCAGCGTACCGCTGGCTTTTTACTTGAAATTAGTAGTGGATGGCGCTCAGATGATGTAATTTGTCGAGACGGTGATGGGCGGTAATCTCACGCACCGTGCCTGTCAGGCCGCGTACCACGAGCGAGTCGGTGGTGGCACCCTCGCCGTAATAACGCACGCCCTTGAGCAACTCGCCGTCGGTAATGCCCGTGGCAGCGAAGAAGACATCTTCTGAAGAGACCAGGTCGTCCATCGTCAGAATTTTTTCGAAGTTGTAGCCCGCCTCGCGTCCACGGCGGAGTTCGTCCTCGTCGCGGGCATAGAGCTTGCCCTGGATCTCGCCGCCCATGGCGCGCAAGGCGCAGGCCGAAATCACGCCCTCGGGCGTGCCGCCGATGCCGAAGAGCACGTCCACGCCCGAATCGGATTGGGCAGTCATCAGGGCGGCGGCCACGTCGCCGTCGGGGATCAGGCGGATGCGCGCTCCCGCCTGGCGGATTTCGGCGATCAGCTTCTCGTGGCGCGGACGGTCGAGGATGATGGTGGTCAGGTCTTCTACGGCCTTGCCCTTGGCGCGGGCAATGGCCCGCAGGTTGTCGGTGACGGGCGCTTCGATGTTGATCTTGCCGCGCGCCTCGGGGCCGACGGCGATCTTGTTCATGTACACGAACGGACCTGGGTCGAACATGGCGCCGTGCGGGGCGATGGCCACCGTGGCGATGGAGTTCGAACGGCCGAACGCCAACGGGCGGGTCCCGTCGATGGGGTCCACGGCCACGTCCACTTTGATGCCTTTCCCGTTGCCGACCTTCTCCCCGTTGAACAGCATCGGGGCCATGTCCTTTTCGCCTTCGCCGATGATGATGACGCCGTTGATCGAGATGGAACTCAGCACCAGGCGCATGGCTTCCACGGCGGCGTGGTCGGCGGCTTCCTTGTCGCCGCGGCCCATCCAACGGCCAGCCGCCAGGGCGGCGGCCTCGGTCACGCGGGCCAGGTCAAGGGCCAGGTTGCGGGTGGGGGCAGAGATGTCGAGGGATTCCATATCAAGCCTCCGTCAGGATAGAACGAACCATTGGATGAAGTAAAAACCGATTGCCACGGCCCAGATCCACGAGTCGAGGCGGTCGAAGAATCCGCCGTGGCCGGGAAAGATGTTGCTCGAGTCCTTCATGTGGGCCTGACGCTTGAACATGCTCTCGCCCAGGTCGCCCAGCGGGGTGAGCACCCCGAGGATGAAGCCCAGCAGCGCGCCCTGCCAAAGGGTCATTCCCTGGGGCAGATAGCCGAAGGTCTGGTAGGCATAGACGAAGAAGGCTCCGCCGATGGTGGCCGTGAAGACGCCCGCCGCGTAGCCTTCCCAACTCTTCTTGGGACTGAGGCGCGGGGACATCTTGTGTTTGCCGTAGGCCGCGCCGATGGAATATGCGCCCGTGTCCGCCAGCCAGACGGCGGGCAGTATGATCATGAAATACCAGCCGCCATTGGGCAGGCCGCGGATGTCGACCAGGTAGGCGCCCAGCCAGCCGATGTAGGCCAGCCCGCCCACGGTCACCCCAAAATCGAGCGCGGCCTGGTCACGGCCGCGCTCGAAGGCAAGCAGATGAACCGCCATGGCAATCAACAACAAGGCCACCAGGACGGGAATCGCCAGGTCTGGCGCGAAGTTGCGCGTAGCCAGAATGAGAAATACCCCCCCGACGGTCAGGAACTCATTGGCGTCGTATCCCACCGCCTTGAACATCTGGGTGTACTCCCAGGCGGCGCCCGAGAGGAAGACGGCGATCAGCACGAAGAAGAGTGGTCCCCCAAAAATGACGGTTGGCATCCCGACCAGCAATAAAGCCAGTGCGGTCAGGGAGCGCTTAAGCATTGGTCTCCTGCATTTGCTGCGATGAGACCTTGCCGAAGCGGCGCTCACGGTTGGCATAGGTTTCGAGGGCGCGGCGGTATTCCTCGCGGTCGAAGTCGGGCCAGTAGGTGGGGGTGACGTACCACTCCGAGTAGGCCACCTGCCAGATGAGGAAGTTGCTCACGCGCAATTCACCCGAGGTGCGGATGACCAGGTCAGGGTCGGGCACGCCGGCCGTGAACATATAGCGGCTGACCAGTTCGTCGGTGATATCCTCGGGCGGGATGCCGTCCTTGATGATCTTCTGGATGGCGCACACGATCTCGTCGCGGCCGCCATAATTCCAGGCGATGTTGAGGACCAGCTTGTCGTTGTTCCTGGTCAGGTCGATGGCTTTCAGGACCTTGGCCTGGACCTTGGAATCCAAGCGTTCCAGCCGCCCGATGTGACGCAGTTGCACGCCTTCCTGGTGCAACTCGTTGAGCTCGCGGTCGATCACATCCTGGAGGATGCCCATCAACCCCTGCACCTCCTCGGTGGGACGTCCCCAGTTCTCGGTGGAGAAGGCGTAGATGGTGAGGTATTTGATGCCGAATTCCACGGTGGCGCGGATGATGCGGCGCAGATTCTCGGTGCCCGCTTTGTGGCCCGCCAGGCGGGGCAATCCACGCGAGATGGCCCAACGCCCGTTGCCATCCATGATGATGGCAACGTGACGTGGAATCTTTTCGGCAGGAATATTGAGGGGGGATTTACTCATGGGGATCAGGAATAACGACGGAACGCGTTATTACACTTCCATGATTTCTTTTTCTTTGGCCTGGCCGTGCTTGCTGATGTCTTCCACAAAGCGGTCGGTCAGTTTCTGGAGGTCCTCTTCACCGCGTTTCAGTTCGTCCTCGGTGATGAGTTTTTCCTTTTCGAAGTCGCGCATATCGTTATGCAGGTCACGGCGAATGTTGCGGATAGCCACACGGGCCTCTTCCAGGCGCGTGTGCATGTGCTTGACCAGGTCGCGACGGCGCTCTTCCGTCAACGGAGGCAGGTTAAGGTGGATGGCCTTGCCGTCGTTGTTCGGATTCAATCCCAGGTCCGAGGTGCGGATGGCCCGTTCGATATCCTTCATGGTGGAGGGGTCGAACGGTTTGATCATGATCGAGCGCGGTTCGGGAATGCTGATCGAGGCCAGTTGCATCAGCGGGGTGGGGGCGCCATAATATTCCACGTGCAGTCGTTCCACGAGGGCAGGGCTGGCGCGTCCCGTGCGGATGGTGGCCAGGTCATCGGTGAGGGCATGGATGGCCCCGGTCATGCGGGTTTCAGCGTCTTTGAGGATGTCTTTAATCACCTCGTCCTCCTGTAATGGTCATTGCCATAAGGATACCTTAAAACGGTAAATTGTGCTATGGGGCGGTGGGTTTGCGAGAGAATTTGTGGGGGATTGAGAGTCTCTCAACAGGGCCCGGGGGAACACAGAGAAAGCCCGCCAGGCCCTGCTGGGGCCTTAGCCGTGATGGACGAGCGTGCCCGCCTTTTCGCCGCGCAGGGCCTGCATGAGGGCTTGCGAATCCCACAGGTTGAGCACCAGGATGGGCAGGTTGTTTTCCATGCACAGGGTGATGGCCGTGCTGTCCATCACTTCGAGGCGGCGGTTGAGGACCTCGATGTAGGAGAGTTCGTCGAATTTGACGGCATTGGGGTTTTTCTTGGGGTCCGAGTCGTAGACGCCGTCCACCTTGGTGGCTTTGATGAGCACATCCACGTCCATTTCGGTGCCGCGCAGGGCGGCGGCGGTGTCGGTGGAGAAGAAGGGATTGCCCGTGCCTGCGCTGAAGATGACCACCCGTCCCTTTTCGAGGTGGCGGATGGCGCGGCGGCGGATGTAGGGTTCGGCCACGGCCCTCATCTCGATGGCCGATTGGACGCGGGTCACGACGCCCTGACGTTCGAGCGCGTCCATCAGGGTCAGCGCATTCATCACGGTGCCGAGCATGCCCATATAGTCGGCGGTGGCGCGGTCCATGCCGCGGTCGATGCCCTGCTTGCCGCGCCACAGGTTGCCCGCGCCGATGACGGCGGCCACCTCCACGCCCATGTCGCTGATCTCCTTGATGCGGCTGGCGATGGATTCGGCCTCGGTCACGTCGATGCCGTAGCCCGACGGTCCGCTGAGCGCTTCACCGCTCAGTTTGAGCAAAATCCGCTTGTATTTCAATTTGCTCATCCCACGTCTCCTTGTATGGATTGGTTATAAAAAAGGCCAACCCGAAGGTTGGCCTTCCGAACTAGCTGAGGCTCTCGCCCAGCTCCCATCGCTGGAAGCGGCGGACGAGCACGTTTTCGCCGATGGCGGCCACGTTTTGCAGGATCAGTTTTTCGATGGTGATGCTCTCGTCGCGGATGTAGGTCTGGCGCAGCAGGCAGACTTCGTCCTTGTATTTTTCGAGGCGGCCTTCCACGATCTTGGGCAGGATGTTCTCGGGCTTGCCCTCTTCCTTGGCGCGGGCGCGGGCGATCTCCGCCTCATGATCGAGTTCTGCGGCGGGAATGTCTTCCGCCTTGATGTACTTGGGGCTGCTGGCTGCGATCTGCAGGGAGATCTCGTGAGCCAGGGTGCGGAATTGCTCGGAGCGGGCGACGAAGTCGGTTTCGCAGTTGACTTCGACCATCACGCCCACGCGTCCGCCGCCGTGCGAGTACATCTCGACGACGCCGTTGGAGGCGACGCGGTCCGCACGCTTGGCAGCGGTGGCCATGCCCTTTTCGCGCAACCAATCCACGGCTTTCTGGTAGTCGCCGTCGGCCTCCTGGAGCGCCTTGCGGCAGTCCAGCATGGGCGCGTTGGTGGCGGCGCGCAGTTGCTTAATCATCTCGGTCGTAATTTCCATGTTGCGTTCCTCTTTCAGAAAAGAACCAGGCCTAGGCCTCGTCTTTGGTTTCTTCGGCGGCGGCTGGCTTTTCTTCAGCGGCTTCGGGGTTGCGGGTCACGTTCAACTTGGCGAGGGTGGAGGCGCCCAACAGAGCGTCTTCGTTCACTTCCTCTTCTTGTTCGGCGGCGCGAGCGGGGCGGCGGGACGGCCTGGGCGTCTCGGACTTGGCCTCGGCGGGAGCCTCTTCGGGTTCCTCATCCTTGCGGGAGGCCTTGCCCTCGAGCACGGCGTCGGCCATCTTGGCGACCAGCAACTTGATGGCGCGGATGGCGTCATCGTTAGAGGGGATGACGTAGTCGATGCCCTGCGGGTTGCAGTTCGTGTCGACCAACGCCACGATCGGGATGTTGAGCAGGTTGGCTTCGTGGACAGCGGCGTCTTCACGGCAGACATCCACGATGAAGAGCAGGTCGGGCAGGCGCTTCATGCCGCGGACGCCCGAGAGACGGGTGTGCAGGCGCTCGATCTCGCGCTGGATCAACAGGCCTTCCTTCTTGGTCAGGCGGTTGATGTCGCCGCTGTCGCGCAACTGCTCAAGGCGATCCAGTTCCTGGATACGCTGATACATGGTGGACCAGTTCGTGAGCATGCCGCCCAGCCAGCGTTCGGTGACGTAGGGCATGCCGCAGCGGACGGCCTCTTCCTGCACGGTTTCCTGCGCCTGGCGCTTGGTGCCGACGAAGAGAACCGTGCCACCATTCGCGACCGTGTCGCGGATGGTGTTATAGGCCTGCGTGAGCAACTTGACGGTCTGCTGCAGGTCGATGATGTGAATGCCGTTGCGCTCCGTGAAGATGTACGGCTTCATGCGGGGGTCCCACTTGTTGGTGCGATGTCCGAAGTGGACGCCGCTCTCAAGCAGGGCCTTCATTGAGATAATGGCCATGGGAAAGAACCTCCTAGCGTTTGGCCTCCGCCTGTTTCATCCCCGCCAGCGACTGCGTCCATTTTGGTCCGCAGCACGCGCTGGAAGGTCCGCAGGCGTGTGAAGTTGGGCATATGTTGCCTGCCCTGGCAGAATGTGCCTCCTCGCGGAGAGCGGACGCAAGTATATCATAGATTCCGAGCCGCCCTCGGGCCTCATACCTGACCTTGGGCTGGCTCCGCCTTGAAGGGGAACCAGCGATCCTTGAGGTCGGTGATGGGCTTCTCGATGAAACGGAAGCTGACCGAGGCAATGAGAATCGTCAGCGCCAGGGAGATGGCCGCCCCGAGGAACGGGTTCACGCTGGGGAAGAGCACCTCGGCCGTCAGCCACAAGATAGCGTAATGATACACATACAGACCGTAGGAAATCTTGCCCAGGTAACGCATCCAGCGATGTTCGAGGACGCGCACCATCCAGCCTTCATACGCCACGCCGTAGAGGAGTAGCACGAACAGATAGTTCAGGATGGAATAACCCCAGACGGGTTTGTAGGCGTTGGGCAGCAGGAGCGGCAGGCCGAAGCCGTTGTTGTAGTTCCATATACCTGTAGACAGGAAGTCGGTCAACATGCCCAGGGCAGGGAAGGCTACCAGCAGGACCAGGAACTGGGTCCGCGCCTTGGGAAAGGTCACGCCTAGGTTGAGCAGCGCGCCGATGGCGAAGGCGTCCAGATGCGAGAACGGCAGGGCGTAGACGGCAGTGTTGGCATCGCCGAGGATTTTGAACGAAGCATGTTGATAGAACAGCAACACTCCCAGGCGGAAGAGCGGGGCCAGTCCGATGGCGGCCAGGAAGACCTTTTTCAAATGTTTCACAGGCGTAAGGAAAACCACCAGCGGCCACAGAATGTAAAACTGTTCCTCCACGGCCAGCGACCAGAGGTGAGTGAGGAACTGCGAGGTCAGCGTGAATTTGCTGGTGGCCATGAAGAAGTTATAGGCATAGACCAGCGCGTACGGGTACTGGCTCCAGAAGACTTCCACGTAATTCCTGCGGATCCCGTTTTGGAGAAGGACCACCGCTACTTGCGCGATCAGGAACAGGTAGAGGTAGTACAGCGGGAAAATACGCAGGAACCGCCGTCCATAGAATTTGACGAAATACGTCAGCGTGGGCAGGCTGCGTTTCATGTCGAGCAGGATGCCCGTGATGAGGAATCCTGACAACACAAAGAACAACTGCACCCCCACCCAGCCATAATATCCAAAATTTGCATGGAAGAGGAAGACGAGCAGAAAGGCAACCGCGCGCAGGCCGTCCAGACCTTTGATGTATTTCATAGTGGGAGGGAATTATAGTCGCAGCCGCGGACAGCAGGCAACAAAAAGCCCGCAGTTTTCTGCGGGCTGAAATTTCGGTTCAGGCTGCGGCTCCGCTGTAGAGCTGCTGTTCGATCATACTGATACGTCTTTGCAGGTCGGTCTTGATCTTGATTTCGTTGTTGATCTTCTCAATGGCGTACATGACCGTGGTGTGATCGCGGCCGCCGAGCGCCTCGCCGATCTGGGGCAGGGACGCGTCAGTCTTCTTGCGCAGGAGGTACATGGCCACCTGTCGCGGCTGGGCGATCTTCTGGGAGCGATCGCGTCCAAGCAGGGCCTCGACGGAGGTCTGCCACTCGCGGGCCACCAATTCGATGATCTTCTCGGGAGCCAGGTCAGATCGGAAGAGCGTCGTGTAGGGAAAGAGTGTAGATCTCGGTGGT
>CALFXA010000065.1 GCA_937928015.1 uncultured Anaerolineales bacterium
CGTCGGCGCTCAGTTTGGGCGTACCCGCCGCCAGTTCACCGTCGAGCATGATCTTGGCCAGCAGGTCATAATTTGCGTCCACATCCGCTTTCTTGGGGAAGGCCTTGTCCTCGGGTTCCTGATAGGCACCCTTAACCATGCGGATGGTGATGCCATCTGCCACGAGACGGCGGGTATCCGCCTCGGTGCGGTAGAGATAGGATTGCAGCACCGTGCCCGTGTTGAGGTAGCCTTTTTCGCGCATGGCATACAGCAGGTCGAAGGTCTTGTCGGTGTAGGGCGTGTCTTCCATATCGATACGCACGAAGACACTGCGGGCCTTGCCGCGGGCCAGGATGCGCTCCAGGTTCTGGGCGCACACGCTCTCGTCCAGGCCGAGTCCGATCTGGGTCAATTTGATGGAGACGTTCGAGCGGACGTTCGCGTCGGCGATGGCGTCGATGGTAGCCAGGATGCGGTCGGTGGAGTCCTGCGCCTCCTCGGGCGTGCTGGTGTGCTCGCCCAGGTTGTCGAGGGTGGCGTTGATGCCGCGGTCGTTGAGTTCCTTGACGGCGCGGATGGCGTCCGACAGTTCGGTGCCCGCCACGAAACGGGAGACGGTATTCCACGCAAACGACCATTTGGTGAATATGTTTTGTGCCCAGGTGGCTTTGGATAGATAGATCAAAAAGGAACGAAGCATGGGTTCCCTTTCAAGAATGGATTACGCCCCAGCCGCGTGCATGAGCGGCCAACAGCGTTGCGGATTCGACAAAACTATTCTAGCACAAGTGCCCGGGTTGATTATGTTATACTTTTCAGTGATTTTCGTCACCTTTAATGGAGGTTACGTGAGAAGCCGCAATACCAACGTCATCCTGCGGGGCGGTTCGATCCTGCTGATCATCGCCGCCGTGGTGCTGGCGGTTACGTCCCTGGTGGGATTCAGCCGACAGCGCAACAGCTACCCCCCTGGCATGACCATCGCAGGCGTCCCCGTCGGCGGGCTGAATCCAGCCGAAGCGTCGCAGCGCCTATTGGAAGTCTATACCAATCCTGTCGAAGCCCAATATGCGGGCTCCGTCATTCAAATCGAGCCTGAGCTGGTCGGTTTCAACCTGGATATCGACAGCATGATGGCCGCCGCCGACCTGGCCCGCACGGGCGGACCGTTCTGGTCTGGGTTCTGGGATTATTTGTGGAACCGTCAAGCCGCCGCTGTGACGGTCCCTTTGCGCGCCACTATCGAGGAACGTCGTCTGCGCGCCTACTTGCAAAACGAGATCGCGCCGCGCTATGACCAGCCGCCCGCGCCGCCCCAACCCCGTCCCGATGGGCTGGGATTCACGGCGGGCACCCCAGGCCAGGTATTGGACGTGGAACGCGCTGTCGTGCTGATCGAGGATGCGCTGCGTTCGCCCAGCAATCGCACGGTCTCGCTCTCGTACAACCAGAACGCGGTCGCGCGCCCGACGATGGAAAACCTGCAACTCCTGCTGGAACAGTACATCAAGGCCACCGAATTCGACGGATTGATCGGCCTGTTCCTGACCGACCTGCAAACGGGACAGGAGATCCACTTCGCGCTCGACGCCGGTCAAGCCGTCCCCGTGGAGCCAGACATCGCTTTCACGGCATCGAGCACCATCAAGATTCCCATCCTGGTCTCGTACTTCATTAAGAATGGCGATGTGCCCGTCAGCGACAACGTCAACGCCATCATCGTGAACATGATCAAGAAATCTGAGAATCCGCCTTCGGATGCACTCATGGCACAACTGGACCCGAACTTTGGGCCGCTGGTGGTCTCGGATTATATGAAGACCGTCGGCCTGGAGAACACCTTCCTGGCGGGATTCTTCGCCCCAGGCTCACCCCTGCTCCAACGCTTCAACACCCCCGCCAACTCGCGCGTGGACATCAACACCGATCCCGACCCGTACAACCAGACCACCCCCGCAGACATGGGGATGCTGCTGGTGGACGTGTATCAGTGCGCCCAGACGGGTGGCGGTGCGCTGGTGGCCGCCTTCCCAGGCAAGATGAATCAGAAGGCCTGCCAGCAGATCATCGATTACCTTGCCACCGACAAGATCGGAGTGCTGATCGAAGCGGGCGTGCCCGAAGGCACGTTGGTGGCGCACAAGCACGGCTGGGTGGTGGACGTCACCACAGGCTACATGAAGAATGTCAGCGATGCGGGCATCGTGTACACCCCGGGCGGGAACTTCGTGCTTTCCATCTATGCCTACCATCCCGTGCAAGTGGTCTTCGACGACGCCAACGCCATGTTCGCCAATCTGGCACAAGTGGTGTACAACTTCTACAACCTTCCAACCCAATAACAAATCGAACCCGTTTTCACCGAAAACGGGTTTCTCTTTTATAATCAAAGCATGAGCGCTGCATTCGGACTCTTTCGCCTCCAGCAGGTGGATCGCCAGATGGACCAGACCCTGGCCCGCCTGAACGCCATCCAGCAGACGCTCGGCAACGACAGCGAACTTCGCGTGGTGCTGGATCAGGTCGAGGCGGCGAAGGCGGAAGATGCCCGGGCGGAGAAATCCCTGCACGAAGCGGAGGCCGCCGTCCAGTCCCAGCAGGTCAAGATCGAACAGGCCGAGAGTAGTCTATACGGCGGACGGGTCCACAATCCCAAGGAATTGCAGGACCTCCAGAATGACATCGCCGCATTGAAGCGTTTCCTCTCCATGTTGGAGGAACGTCAACTGGAGTCCATGCTGGCAGCCGAGACGGCGCAAGCCGCCCTGCAGCGCGCGGAGTCGGCCCTGACCGAGTTGCAGTCCCGCCGCGGCAGCGAGCACAGCCTGTTGATCGGCGAGCAGGCCAGCCTGTCCAAAAAGGTCGAGCGCCTGGAAGTGGAACGACAGGCCGCCGCCAACGACATCCCCGCCATGAGCCGCGAACTTTATGAACGCCTGCGCCAACAGCGACGCGGTATCGCGGTGGCCGAAGTGACCGACAACACCTGCTCGGCTTGCGGCACGCCCGTCACCGCCGCGCTCCAGCAAAGCGCGCGTTCCACCACCCAGATCACACATTGTTCGTCCTGCGGACGGATTCTCTACGCTAACTGACCATGCCCTTCTCCATTGACCTGCTTTCCTTCCTCGTTGGGTTCGTCACCGCCAGTGTCTTCTGGTGGTTGATGGGCAGAGCGCGTCCCTTGTGGCGCGAGTTGATGGACAATCTGCGCGCCCAGCGCGAGGAGACTCAGTCCCGACGCTCCAGCGGCGTGGAGGAGAATCACCGTCGCATCACGCTGCGGCGCGCCCAAGGCATGCATCTCGCCGCGCCGCTCTTCGCACTGGATGAGATTTTGCAGGAACCTCTGCTGATGGCGCCGCCGCCCATTGTGGAGCCTGGCTCCACCCCCGCCGCCGAGGACGTCGTCACCCAGACCCTGCCCTATCTGCCCACCTGGCCCGAACTGGCCGCCTTCTTCCGTGCTCCCACACTGACCCTGCCGCTAGCCCTCTCGGGCGGGCGCAACCTGGTGCTGACGGGCCTGCCTGGGACGGGCAAGTCCGTGGCGCTGGCCTACCTCGCCAGCCTGGCCTCCAACCGTGACCCGAAACTGGGCGACCTCCAGGAACACATCCCCTTCCTCATTCATGTCGCGGACATGAAGCTTCCCTTCGAAGGCAAGGACATCCTCAACCCGATCATCAACGTAGTGGATTCCACCGCGCCCATCTTCGACCTGCCGCGCATCTCGGGCTTCGTGCAGCAGGCCTTCCACGACGGGCACATCCTGCTCCTGCTCGATGGTTTCGACGAATTGACCGCCGAGGGACAGGCCAGCGTGGTGGATTACCTCAAGTTGCTCTTGCAGGCCCACCCCTCGATTCGCGTGGTGACCACAGGCTCGTTCGAAACCCTGGGCGGGCTGGTCGGCCTGGGCTTCGCCCCGCTCGCCATGATGACCTGGTCCCCGCGCCGCATCCAGACCTTCATCGAAGTCTGGGGCGAGTTGTGGTCGAAGTACGTCAGTATGGAAGCCTGGGCCCAGACGGGTCCCGAACAGGTGGACCCGCTCCTGCTCAACAACTGGTTGGGCATGGGCAACAACAATCTCAGCCCGTTCGAGTTGACCCTCAAGGTGTGGGGTGCCTATGCAGGCGACCTACGCGGACCCAAGGTACAGGACGCCATCAACGGTCACATCCGCCGCCTGGCCCCCGCCAATACACCGCCCGCCGCGCTGGAAACCCTCGCCATGCAGGTGGTGTTGAACGCCCAGCCTGTATTCGATCCGCGCAAGGGCCGCGAATGGGTCAGCCACTTCGAGGTCCCCGAGGACGAGGCGCCGACCGGCGTCGAGGGGCTGCTCGAACGTCCCACGGATATCGAGCTTCCCACCGAGGAAACCGAAGAATCCAAGAGCAAGGAAAAGGACAAGAAAGCGCAGAAATCCGCCCAGCCTGCCGCGCCGACCTTCGGCCTGCTCAGCAAGATGGCCGCCAGCGGATTGCTGGCGCAGCACCTCAACAGCCGCATGCGCTTCGTCCACCCGATCATCGAAGGTTTTCTGGCGGGACGCGCCTTGAGCGACATGAAGGCCTCCAGCGAAAAAGTCGTCAATCAGCCTGATTGGGTCGGCAAGACGGTATCGCTGCACTACCTGGCTGCACATGGTGACGTCTCGAAACTGGTGGATGCGATGATCGAATGGTCGCGCCTGCCGATGCACCGCCCGCTGTTGACGGCCGCGCGCTGGCTGAAGGATGCCCCGCGTGAAGCGCCCTGGCGAGGAAAACTGATGGGCGCGCTGGTCAAGTTGCTGCAAATCGACGGTCTGCCCCTCTCCCTGCGCGGACAGATCGTGGCCGCCTTTGTGCTCAGCGGTGACCCGGGTGCGCCCGCCCTGTTCCGACAGTTTGTCACCACCACCTCCTTCGAGTTGGTACAAATATGCGCCCTGGGCAGTGGCGCGTTGCAAGACCAGAAAGCCGTTCGCGCCCTGGAGGATTTGTTGGGCGCCCCAAGTCTACTGGCCCGCCAGGCCGCCTGTTTGGCGTTGGTCTCCATCGGGACCAATGAGTCGCTCGAAGTCGTGGCCCAGATCCTGCTTGGCGGAGATGAGTCCCTGCGGCGCGCAGCCGCCGAGGCGCTGGCCAACGATCCAGGCGAGGGGCACTCCATGCTACGGGAAGGCGTCACTCTGGAAGACATCCTCCTGCGCCGCGCCGTAGTCTACGGTCTGGGCCGCGTGGACGAGCCCTGGGCCGACGATCTGCTCACGAATGTCCAGATTCAGGACAAGGAATGGGTGGTCCGCAACTCGGCCGCGCAGGTGCTTGAGACAAAAACCCACGCGGCCACACGCGTGCCACGCGGCCTGTCTGCCCCGTCCGAGACGCCGTGGTTGATCGAGTTTGCGGGCAAACAAGGCATGGGCATTTCGCCAGGCGCGCCCGCCACCGACATTCTCATCAGCGCCCTCAAGAGCGAGGACCACGATGCACGTCTCGCCAGCCTGCCCTATCTCAGTCAGACTCCCACCGAGGGCGTCATCACCCAGTTGTATCACGCCATGTATAAGGATGATCCCGAACTGCGCGAGGCGGTCTATCACACCCTGATGGAGATCGCCGCCTCGGGCATCAGACTGCCGCACCCGTCCCAGTTCGGCATGGATTGACATGCTGATCACCAATGCCACCCTGGTCACCTGGGGTTCTCCCAATCGCCTGTACGAAAAATACG
The DNA here is from genome assembly GCA_937928015.1 of uncultured Anaerolineales bacterium. Classification (GTDB taxonomy): domain Bacteria; phylum Chloroflexota; class Anaerolineae; order Anaerolineales; family Villigracilaceae; genus JACPVF01. Next base: position 5,710 of record CALFXA010000065.1, read on the forward strand.
CCCTCCATATCGAGGGCGCTCTTGTTCGTGAGATCGGCCCCGAAGCGGACCTGCTCGCCCGTCACCCCAATGAAGAAAGACTCGACGCGCGCGGCCAGCTCGTCATGCCTGGCAGCATATGCGCTCACACACATTTCTATGGCGCGTTCGCGCGCGGCCTGACCATCCCTGGCGATGCGCCGCAGGACTTCAAGCAGATCCTCGAAAACCTGTGGTGGCCGCTCGATAAATCGCTCGACGAAGAGGCCATCCGTTACTCGGCGCTGACCTGTCTGGTGGACGCCGTCAAACACGGAACCACCACGCTCTTCGACCACCACGCCTCGCCCAACTTCATCGACGGCTCGCTCGACGTCATCGCCGAAGCCGTCGAGCAGGCAGGTCTGCGCGCCGTGTTATGTTACGAAGTCACCGACCGCGATGGAAAGGACAAGGCCCACGCGGGGATCGCCGAAAATGTGCGTTTCCTCAAACGGATCAAGAGTCCGCTCCTGGCTGGGACCTTCGGCCTACATGCCCCGCTCACGCTTTCGACCGCCACCCTGGAGGAATCCCGCGCCGCCGCCCCCGACGGGACGGGCTTCCACCTCCACGTGAGCGAATCGCAGGATGACGGCTACGCCATGTTCGAGAATAATCTCGGCGCGGCCTGCCCCGTGGACTGGCTCAACGAACATGGCATCCTCGGCCCGAAGACCATCGTCGCGCACGCCGTCCACGTGGACGAATACGAACTGGATCAACTGGCCGAGACGGGAACCTGGGTCGCGCATCAGCCGCGCTCGAACATGAACAACGGCGTCGGTGTGGCGCAAGTCGAAAAAATGCTCGAAATGGGCATGCGCGTCTGCCTCGGCAACGACGGTTTTGCCCATCCGATATGGGACGAGTGGAAGGCCGCCTATCTGCTGCACAAGAACGAACACCGCGATCCGCGCCGCATGAACGGCAATGACGTGGTCCAGATGGCGGTCTACAATAACGCCGCGCTCGCCAATGCCTTCTTCCCCGATGCTCCGCTCGGACAGATCGTCCCTGGTTGCTACGCCGACCTGATCTTCGTGGAGTATCACGCCGCCACCCCGCTCACCGCCGAGAACCTGCCCTGGCATATTCTCTTCGGCTTTCAGGGCGGCATGGTCACGACCACCCTCGTCCACGGCAAAGTGTTGATGAAAGACCGCGAACTGCTCACACTCGACGAAGCCGAGATCGCCGCCAAAGCCCGCGAGGCCGCCGTCCAAACCTGGAAACGATACAGCGCGCAATTTTGACCCACGTATCCCTTCGTTATTTTTTATTCCGTACACTGAGAGGTTCACATGACTGACTCACCCATTCTTTTATCCATCGCCGTGCTCGGCGGGACTGGCAAGGAAGGCAAGGGGCTGGTCTATCGCTGGGCCAAGGCGGGTTATCGCGTGCTGATCGGTTCGCGCGCCGCCGAAAAGGCCCAGGCCGCCGCCGCAGACGTGCTGTCCATGCTGGGCGGCAGCGGATCGGTCGAAGGTCTGGATAATCTGACCGCCGCGCAAAAGGCCGACATCGTCGTGCTGACCGTGCCTTACTCCGCGCACCGCGACACCCTCGAAACTGTGAAGGATGCTCTCAAAGGCAAAATCCTGATCGACGTGACGGTGCCGCTCGTCCCGCCGAAAGTGGCCAAGGTGCAGATGCCGCCCGCGGGGTCCGCAGCGCAAGAGGCCAGAGAAATCCTCGGCGAAGGCGCACAGGTAGCCGCCGCCTTCCAGAATATCTCGCACGAACACCTGCTCGAAGGCGGCGACGTCGAGTGCGATGTCCTCGTCACGGGGACAGGCCCCGAGGTCCGTGCCGAAGCGATCAAGCTGGTCGAAGCGGCAGGGCTGACGGGTTGGGATGCGGGTCCTATCGAGAACTCGGTCGTCGTCGAGGGTCTGACCAGCGTGCTGATTGGCATCAATAAGAAATATGGCAGCACGCACGCGGGCATCAAGATCACGGGCGTGAAGAAGTAGTCCACAGATTGAGCAGAAAGAGTCTGTTCGCCATCTCCCTTGTAAATAAACCGTGTCAACGCTCACCCTTACCTCCCTTCGGGACATCCCCCTCATCCGCCAGGGCGACAACCTGGCGGACATCCTTTTCACCTCTCTCCACACGTCGGGCTTGAGCCTGCAAGACGGTGACATCCTCGTGCTGGCGCAGAAGATCGTCAGCAAGGCGGAAGGCCGCATGGTGGATCTGGCGACCGTGACTCCCAGCCCGCGTGCGGTGGAACTAGCCACTCAGGCGGAGAAAGATCCGCGCGTGGTCGAGTTGATGCTGCGCGAGAGCCGCGAAGTCCTGCGCGTGCGCGTCGGTGCGGTCATCGTGGAACATAACCTCGGCTTTGTGTGCGCCAATGCAGGCATCGACCATTCCAACGTCTCCCCGCTGGGAGCAGGTCCCGTGGAACGGGCCGACGAGTACGTTCTGCTCCTGCCTGAAAATCCCGACCGCTCTGCCGCCGAGATCCGCGCGCAAATCAAAGTCAAAGCAGGCACGGACGTCGGCGTGCTGATCATCGACTCGCATGGCCGCGCCTGGCGCAACGGGACCGTCGGCGTGACCATTGGTCTGGCAGGGATGCCTGGTCTCGTGGACCTGCGCGGGCAGCCCGACCTGTTTGGCTACACACTGCGCGTCACCCAGGTGGGCACCGCCGATGAACTGGCCGCCGCCGCTTCGCTGATGATGGGCCAGGCCGCCGAAGGCACTCCCGCCGTCCATGTGCGCGGATTCCCTTATCCGTTGCGCGAGGGCGCGCTTGGAGAGCTGATCCGCCCCAAAGAACAGGATATGTTCCGATAGTCCCGACGACAGAAGTATAATTTTCACAGACCCTTCATGGAACCTGCACGATCCGCCTTACGCGCCACCTGGGCAAGCCACTCCCTTGCAGAGCGGGCGCTGGCATATCAACGAACTCGGCTGGCGGGAGATGCAGCCCTCCTGATGGTGCTTCTTCTCATTCAAGCCGTTCGCCCCACTGCGGCCTCGGTCATCTCCATCGCCATCACTGCCACGGACATTGGCATCCTGTTCTGGCAGCGCAGGATGGTCCTGCTGGGACAGCCGCGCGTCTCCACCTGGGTCAGCCTGGTCCTGGCCGCTGTCATTGCGACGATAGGCCTGCATCTTGGGGGCGGATTCATCACCCTTAACTTCGGAATCTATCTAATCCTGATTCTCACTACGGCATTGGTCTTTCAAAGCCGCACTTCCACGCGCGTTATGGCTACCATCTGCTCGGTGTTGTTTGCCCTGCTGGCCGTACTCGAACTCACGAATATAATCCCTGCCAGGAATCCGACCTTCGCTCCAATCTACGACTTCCCCCAGGAAGGGCGTATCCTGTTATCCAATTTCATCCTGGGGCTGATCCTGGTCTCGCTCACCACCTACGCCAGTGGAGAAGCCGCCGAGATCGTCGGCAAGTGGAGCCTATCCCTCACCCGCGAAGTCGAGGCCAAGACTCATCAGTTGAGTCAGGCGCTCAGCAATATGGAATTGACCTACAACAACATTGTCACAGCTCTGGCCAACGTCATCGAGGTACGCGACTATTACACAAGCGACCATAGCAACCGCATCGCCATCCTGGCCATCGAAACGGCCAGGCGTCTGGGATACAAAGAAGAGCAGTTGGAACGCATCCACCTGTCAGCCATCCTGCACGACATCGGCAAGATCGGCATCCCAGATAACATCCTCAACAAACCTGGTCGGCTGAGTCCCGAAGAACGACGGGTGATGATGCGGCATCCAGAGATCGGCGAGAAGGTCATCGCCGCCATCAAGGACCTGTCCGACGTCGCCGAGGTCATCCGCGCTCATCAGGAGAAGTTCGACGGCACGGGCTATCCCGACCACTTGCGCGGCGAGGAAATCCCGCTTCCCGCGCGCATCATTGCCGTGGTGGACGCCTACATCGCCATCACTGACGAGCGCATTTACAAACCCGCCCGCAGCACCGAGGAGGCCATTCAGGAATTGATCCGTCACGCGGGCACCCAATTCGACCCGCAGGTGGTGGAGACCTTCCTCGAAGTGCTCAATTCGGAAGCGCGCACCAACCTCACAGATAAGACATGAAACCCGACTCCACTTTCTGGCTGGAAATGGCCCACTTGGCGGAATCCACCCCCATCGTCATCGACCGCCCCAAGGACAGGCCGCATCCCCATTGGCCCAACTTAATCTATCCGCTGGATTATGGCTACCTCGAAGGCACTTCCGCCTCGGATGGCGGCGGTATCGACGTGTGGCTGGGCTCGCTCAACTCCCGCGTGCTAACGGGAATCTTATGCACCTTTGATAGACTCAAACGCGACGCAGAGATCAAGTTATTGCTGGGCTGCACGGAAGACGATGTGCGAGTCATTTCCGATTTCCACGACGACGGCATGGCCTACCTCTTCGTCAAAAATCCGTTGGAGTCCACATGAATTTCCCCGAAAAATATCTCGACCTGTTCAAAGAAGAGACCAAGGCTTTTCTCTTTCTTGCCACCACCAACACAGACGGCACTCCGCAGGTGACGCCCATCTGGTTCGACACCGACGGTGAATACATCCTGGTCAACACCAACGAGGGCCGCATCAAGGATCGCAATATGAAGGCCCGCCCCAAAGTAGCCATGGTCATTCAGGATCCCGCCACCCCCTATCGCTACCTGGGCGTGCGCGGCGTGGTGGAGAGTTTCACCACCGAGGGCGCGGACGAGCACATCAACAAGCTCTCGCTGAAATACGACGCCAAACCCTGGGCCTATCGACAGGGACAAAAGCGCATCATTTTCAAGATCAAGCCGACTCACTTTGACGAACACTAACCTGCGCGATTTCCTGCGCTCCCGCCGCTCCATCCGCCGTTTCAAAGCGGACCCCGTGCCTGATTCCGTTATTGAGGACCTGCTTGCCACCGCGACGTTTGCCCCCTCGGCGCACAACCGTCAGCCGTGGAGGTTTGCGGTGGTCAAGGACCCCGCCGCCAGGCAGCGCCTCGGCGTGGCCCTCACGTCCAAGATGCGCGCGGACATGCAAGCCGAAGGCGCACCCGAATCCGAGATCGAGACGCGAGTGACTCGTTCCCTGCGCCGTATCGACGAAGCTCCTGCCCTGATCCTCCTCTGCCGCGACGTGACCGACGTCCGCGCCGACACGCCCGAAGAAGCGCTCATGGGCACGCAATCTGTGGCATTGGCAGGATTGCAACTCCTGCTTGCCGTTCACGCCACAGGTCTCGGCGCGAATTGGATCTGCTGGCCGCTGTATGCGCAGGCGGAGACACGCGCGGCGTTGGAACTACCTGATACGTGGGAACCGCAGGCGATGGTGGTTATCGGGTGCATAGACGAAAAGTCAAAGGAAAAGATAATAAAACCGTTGAATGAAATCATAATAAGGATATAGAAAAAGGATAGCTCTGAGAATGAAAGAACAAGATAAAGTTCCTGCTGAAAAAATTCTCAATACCCCACTACCAGACCGTCTATATCATTACACCTCCTCTGATGGTTTAATGGGCATTCTAAAAACAAACAAAATTAGGACAACCAAAATCCATTATTTAAATGACAGGTCGGAGCTTAATCTTGCCTTTGAGTGTATTCGCGCCGAGATTAAGCGCCAGATGAAAAAGAAACAGGGTCCAAGAAGTCAAGAAGAACTAGAAGAAATGTTGAGGGTTCTGGACACAATTGAAGAAATCAATGTAAGTGTCGCTTCATTTACAGAAAAGGGTGATCAGTTGAGCCAATGGCGTGGCTACTGCAAAATAGGTGATGGCTATTCACTGGGGTTTGATGGAAAAGCATTACGACAGCAACTGAAAGAGCAATTTAAATTTTGGTTTTATCTAGCGCCTTGTGTATATAACGAAAACAAACAAAAAATTCTCATTAACGAGCTTATAAAATATAGTCCACTAAGAACAAAATCATTAAGTGCTCAGTCGATTAATTTGCCACTTCGTTACTTGTCATTTGAAGAATCAACCCTATTAGTCGCACCAATGATAAAAGCATCAGGATTTAAAGAGGAGAAAGAGTGGAGGTTAATATCTGCTCCTTTACCCTTTGACACAGCAGAGTTCAGACGAGGAAGTTTTTCACTGATACCCTACTGGGAGACTGAAGTAGATTTAGAGCGGACACTTAAAAAAATTATTATTGGTCCCACGCCAGAGAAAGAATTATCTGAGGCGGCTGTACGTGGTCTTCTTATGAAATATTTTCCCGCGCACAACAGCCCATTAAGAAAAATAGAAATTATGCATTCACAGGTACCTTTTAGAAATCTTTGACACTGATAAAACCAAACATGAAAATTACCGCATTAGCAGGTGGTGTCGGCGGCGCGAAACTTGCCCACGGCCTCGCCCAAATCCTCCCTCCACAAGACTTGACCGTCATCGTCAATACGGGCGATGACTTCGAACATCTCGGCCTGTCCATCTCGCCCGACCTGGACACGGTCTGTTACACGCTGGCTGGACTCGCCAACTTCGAGACAGGCTGGGGCCGCGCCGAAGAAAGCTGGAACGCCATCGCCAACGTCAAACGTCTGGGCGGACCCGATTGGTTCAACCTCGGCGACCAGGACCTCGGCACGCACCTCGAACGGACGCGCCGACTCAGGCAAGGCCAGCCGCTTTCGCAGATCACGCGCGATTTCTGCCAGGCTTGGGGCGTGGGCGTGACCGTCCTGCCGATGAGCGACCAGCCCGTGCGCACCATCGTCGAAACGGACCAGGGCGACCTCGCATTTCAGGAATACTTCGTCCACCGCCGCTGCGAGCCGCGGGTCAAAGGCTTTCGCTTTGACGGGCTCGATCAAGCGGAACCCGCCCCGGGTGTGGTCGAGGCCATCCAATCGGCGGATGCGGTTGTCATCTGCCCATCCAACCCCTGGGTCAGCGTCGATCCAATCTTGAAGGTCCTGCAACGATCTACAGTCCTCGGTCTACCGTCCACCGTCGCCATCTCCCCCATCATCGGCGGGCAGACCGTCAAGGGCCCTGCCGCCAAAATGTACGCCGAGCTGGGCATCCAGCCGTCGGCATTGGCCGTGGCCGAGCATTATCGCGAACTGTTGAACGGCTTCGTGCTCGACGAAGTGGACGCAGACCTGGCTCTCCAAATCCCAATCCCAACCTTGGTGACCAACACGCTTATGAAATCCCTTACAAATCGCGCCACACTGGCCCAAGCCGTGCTACACTTTGTTGAGACTCTTTCATGACACTCTGGGCCATCATCCCCGTCAAACCCCTGCGGCGCGGAAAATCGCGCCTGGCTGGAACTTTATCGGAAGACGAACGCGAGCAGTTGAACAAATCCCTGCTCGAACACACCCTCGATACCCTGACCAACCTCAAGGAATTGGAGCAGGTGCTGGTGGTGAGCCGTGACCCACACGCGCTGACCATCGCCCGCAACCACGGCGCGCGCACCGTGCAGGAGGATGGTCAGCCGCACCTCAACACAGCCTTGCAGCGTGCGACCGTGGTCGCCAAGGTGTATGCCACGCGCGGCGTATTGGTGCTGCCCGCTGACCTGCCCCTGCTCAGCCGTGCGGACGTGTTGACTTTGCTTGACAAGGCCAGCCAGCCACCTGTGGTGGTCATCGCCCCCGACCGACACCGAAAAGGGACCAACGCCCTGCTGATGTCGCCCGCGGGTTTGATCGAGTACGACTTCGGCGACGACTCGTTCGAGCGTCACTGCGAGCGTGCGCGGCGGGCAGGCGCCCGCCTCGAAGTGGTGGAACTGCCATCCCTCGGCCTCGATCTGGACCTGCCCGAGGATTTGGAAATGGTCCGCAAACTGGATGCCGCCAGCATTCTAAAATAACTTCCATCGAAACCAGACAACCTTCCGTCGAACAAGTTTGACGGAAGGTTGTCTGGTTTAATTCGCAGAATTCAAAAGAAATAGACAAATTAATGTGACTTTTCACTTAAGGATGCGGAGTTTTTCCACTCGAAAAAGATGGGGTATATCTTATACAATTAATTTGTGATTTTTGGTACTAGACTATACAACTTGAACGAGGTGTCCCATGAACAAAACTATCAACATCGATGACCAGATCATGACCAGCAAGCAGCTCCACGCGGAATTGCTGCGATGCGAGTACTGCGAGGAAAAGCCCTGCAAAGCGGCCTGCCCCGTCAACTGCTCGCCGTTCGACTTCATCATGGCGGCCCGCGTCGGCAACCCGTCCGACCTCAAACGCTCGGCCGCCGAGATCATGCATAGCAACCCGTTGGGCGGCGTGTGCGGCCTGGTTTGCCCCGACCGCTTCTGCATGGCCGCCTGCTCGCGCAAGAAATTCGACGGGTCGATCAACATCCCCAAGGTCCAGGCCACCATCGTCGAAACGGCCAAACGCCTGGGTGGGATTCCGAGCTTCGAAGTCCCTGCGCCCAACGGGAAGAAGGTCGCCGTCATCGGTGGCGGACCTGCTGGCCTGGGTGTCGCTGCCGCGCTGGCTCAGATGGGTTATGCCGTGGACATCTTCGAAGGCCGCGACAAGCTGGGCGGCATGATGAACCTGATCCCCGATCAGCGCCTAGCCAAGAGCGTGGTCGAGAGCGACATCGAGTTCCTGCTCTCGCTCGGCACGATCCATGCCAAGACGGGCGTCAAGGTCGAGGACCCGAAGCAACTGCTCAAACAGGGTTATCAGGCCGTGTGCATCACCACAGGCCTGTGGAAACCCATCGAGCTGGGTATCGAGAATGAGAACCTGGCCGTCAAGATGGTGGACCTGCTCTCGAACAAGTCCGCCTTCAACTTCAAGGGCCGTGTGGCCGTCATCGGCGGCGGCGCAACCGCCGTCGACTGCGCCATCACCGCCCGCGAACGCGGCGCCTCGCACGTCGAGCTGTTCATGCTGGAGAAACTGTCCGAGATGCCGCTGACGCCCGTCGAGCGCCAGGAACTGATCGACTACGACGTCGAGATCAATGGCCGCATCCGCATCACTAAGATCCAGAGTGACGGCAAATCCGTGACGGGCATCAAGACCAAGAAGGTGACCCTGCCCGAGGGCGAGGCCTTCAAGGTGTCCAGCATCCGCGACGTGGAAGGCACCGAAGGCGTGCGCGCGGGCTTCGAGGCCGTGGTCATGGCCATCGGCATGCGCTCCGCAATGGCGCGCGAACAGGCAGATGGACTCTTCTACGCGGGCGACGTGGCTCACGGCCCGACCACCGTGGTGGAAGCGGTCGCTTCGGGCAAGAACACCGCGCTCGAAATCGACGCTTTCCTCAACCAGCAGCCCAAGCCTGAGTTCAAGAAAGCCACCAAGTCGCATTACGAACTGCCTGGCTACAACCCCGTACCCGTTTCGCTGGCGACCGACTTCTTCGGCCGCCCGATCAAGTCGCCGTACCTGCTCTCCGCTTCACCGCTGACCGATGGCTACGAACAGATGAAGATCGCCTACGAACACGGCTGGGCGGGCGGCATCATGAAGACCGCCTTCGACAACGTGCCGATCCACATCCCCGCCGAGTACATGTTCACCTTCAGCCCGCTGACCTACGCCAACTCGGACAACGTCTCTGGCCACCCCATTGACCGCGTCTGCCGCGAGGTGGAACAGTTAATCAAGGAGTGGCCTGATCGCCTGACGATGGCTTCCACGGGCGGCCCCGTCACGGGCAACGACGAACACGACAAGGCAGGCTGGCAGTCCAACACCAAAAAGCTGGAAGCCTCGGGTGTGATGGGTATCGAATATTCGCTATCCTGCCCGCAGGGCGGCGATGGCACCGAAGGCGACATCGTCTCGCAGAACGCGGCCCTGACCGCCAAGATCATCGACTGGATCATGGAAATCAGCGACCCGAACATCCCCAAGCTGTTCAAGCTGACGGCTGCCGTCACGTCCATCGTGCCTATCCTGCGTGCCATCCGTACCGTGCTGGATAAGTACCCCGAGAAGAAGGCGGGCATCACGCTGGCTAACTCCTTCCCCACCCTGGGCTTCCGTCCTGCCACGGGCAAGGTCTGGGAAGAGGGCGTGGTCGTCGGCATGAGCGGCGACGGCGTCACCCCCATCTCCTACCTGACGCTGGCTAACGCCGTCCCCGAGGGAATCACCATCTCGGGCAACGGCGGTCCCATGAACTACAAGGCCGCCATGGACTTCCTAGCACTGGGCGTCAAGACCGTCCAGTTCTGCACCATTGCCACCAAGGAAGGCTACGGCATTATCCGCGAGCTTGAGTCGGGCACGGCCTTCCTGATGCAGGAACGCGGCATCCAGGATATGCAGCAGTTGATTGGCATCGCCCAGCCGCATCCGATCACCGATTTCATGGCGCTCTCGCCGTTGAAGAAACTCTCGGACTTCGACTACAATTTGTGCACCTCCTGCGGCAACTGCGCGCGCTGCCCGTACCTGGCTATCGAGCTGGATGAGCAGGGCCGCCCGCACTCGGATCCCGCCAAGTGCATCGGCTGCTCCATCTGCGCCAAGAAGTGCTTCGTGGGCGCCATCACCATGCGCCAGCGCACTCCCGCCGAACTTGCGGTATTGGTCGAAAACTAACCCAAAGGATATAACTATGGCAACCAGATTTGAGAACGGAATCGTCGTTACCCTCGGCCCCAACAATCGGGTCACCTGGAACGGCGCGGTCGTCACCGAAGGCGAGACCATCGTCGGCATCGGCACCGCCGCCGAAATGAAGCAGAAATATCCCCACGCCGACTCGGTGGATTGCACGAACAAGGTCGTGCTGCCTGGTTTCATCTGCACGCACCATCACTTCTATTCCACCTTTGCGCGTGGCATGTTCATCCCCGGTGAACCCGCCTCCAATTTCGTGGAAGTGCTCGAACGCCTGTGGTGGAAGGTCGACCGCGCCATCGTCGGCGACGACATCCTGCTCTCGGCGCAGATCCCGCTGATCGAAAGCATCCGCAACGGCACAACCACCATCATCGACCATCACGCCTCTCCCTCGGCCAGCGACGGCTCACTCGATGTGATCGAGACCGCCGTACGGCAGGCGGGTGTGCGAGCCTCGCTGTGCTACGAAGTCTCGGACCGCAACGAACACGGCGAAGGCATCCGCGAAAACGAACGCTTCATCAAGAAGGTCGGCAAAGGCGACGGCCAGATCGCGGCCATGATGGGCCTGCATGCCTCCTTCACCGTGGACGATGACACGGTTGCGAAATGCGTCGGCATCGCCAAGGACGCGGGCGTCGGCTGTCACATTCACGTCGCCGAGGACGCCTCTGACCGCAAAGACTCGCTCGACAAGTACGGCGTGCCCACCGTGGAACGCCTACACAAGCTGGGCCTGACGGGCGAGAAATCCATCTTCGTGCATTGCGTCCACATCGACGAGGCCGAGATGGACACCATCGCCTCCACGAACACAGTCGTGGTCCACAACCCCGAGTCAAACATGAACAACGCGGTCGGCGTGACCAAGGTGCTGAAACTGCTCGGCAAGGGCATCCTGACAGGCCTGGGCACGGACGGCATGAACTCGGATATGCTCACCCAGATGCGCTGCGCCTATCTGCTGCACCGCCTCGACAACCGTGATCCGCGCGTGGCCTTCATGGAAGCTCCGCAAATGCTCCTGAAGAACAACGCCGACATCGTGGAACGTCAGTTCGGCATCCGCGTGGGCGAACTGGCCGAAGGTCGTCCCGCCGATATGGCCATCCTCGACTATATCCCGCCCACCCCGATGGATGAGAGCAACTTCCTGGGCCACCTCATCTTCGGCATGACCGATTCGCCCGTCGACACCACCGTCTGCCGCGGCCAGATTCTGATGAAGAACAAGCAGATCCTCACCATGGACGAGGAACGCCTGGCTGCCCGCGCACGCGAATTGGCACCTCAAGCATGGAAGAGATTGCAGGCGATGTAAATTGGATCATCAAAAAATCAGTCCCCGTAATTGGGGACTGATTTTTTGATTCAGACACAAACGACCTGGCACTCGCCAGACTGAATTGCCTTATAAATTTTACTCAAAACGCGCGACTGAAATTACACGGCAAGCACTTCGGCCTGTTTCGAGCGGACCAACATTTCATTCACACGCGGATGCTTGCACAGGAAGCAATATCCGAAAGCCAGGGCATATTCGCAATTATTGGGACCCTCCATCAGGCATTCGGCAAACTGATCGTCGATGCCCACCGACTCCACGCGGCAATCCCGCAGGTCACACTCGGGCAGGGATTTCTCTTTGGCGGTTTGCTTGGTCATATGATTCTCCAGTTCAGATCAAGTCTTAAGGCTGATACCAGTATAGGTCACGTCACCCAGGCGTAAAAAGTGATAATGTTCACAAACAAATTGGATGATATTCCTTATGATTCATCCAGACAAATGAAGCGCGGTTTTCGAGTGAGACAGGTATAATGACAAATACAATCCCCTTTGTGATGTACCGCCCTTATCCTTTTCCTTCACCAAAACAATCAAATTCCAATTGGAGGATTTTTCTGTGGAACGAGTAGCGCTTTATTTGCAGGACTCACACGACCTACGCGATGGTCTGGATTATGCCCGTTATGCCGAGGACCGCGGCTTCGAAGCCGTCTGGCAGGCGGAATCCCGTCTGGTGCGCGATGCCATCGTCCCGATGGCGGCCTACGCGGCGGTGACAGATCGCATCAAGGTCGGCTCGGGCGTCATCAACAACTGGACCCGCAACATCGGCCTGCTGGCGGCCACTTTCCTGACCCTCGATGACCTGGCGCCCAACCGTGTCATCTGCGGAATCGGCGCCTGGTGGGATCCGCTGGCGAAGAACGTAGGCATTGACCGCCGCAAGGCGTTGACCGCCATGCGCGAAACGGTCGAGGTTCTGCGCCGCCTGCTGAACATGGAGCGCGTCACCTTCGAAGGCGAATTCCACAAGGTCAATCAGATCGAACTGGACGTAGTCCACGGACGCCGCGAGCCGCGCAACATCCCGATCATGATCGGCGCCACGGGCGACCTGATGATGGAAATGACGGGCGAGATCGCCGACGGTTGCGTAATGAATTATTGCGTCCCGCCCGAATACAACGACCGCGCCATTGAACTGCTCGACAAAGGTGCAAGGAAGGCGGGCCGCACCCTGAACGACGTCGACCGCCCGCAGCTTATCGTCTGCTCGGTGGACGAGGACCACGACACCGCCATCGACCACACCAAGGGGCTGCTCTGTCAGTACCTGGCCCAGCAGCCACACATCGCCAAAGCCTCGGGCGTCTCACAGGAAGTGATTTCCGAGATCCAGTCCATTCTGGGCTGGCCCGCCACCAAGGAACAGATCAACAAGGCCAAGCACCTCGTCCCTACGGACTTGGTCTACCGCATCACCGCTTCGGGTACGCCCTCCGAGGCCCGCGCCAAGGTCGAGGAATACAAGAAGCGCGGCTGTACCTGCCCCATCCTCTACCCCGTCGGCGGCAATTTCAAGTTACTGATCGATACGTTCGCACAAAGCTAATCGCGCACAGCACATCCCTTCGGTGAGACCGAAGGGATGATTTTTTGTTGGAAGCGCCTCAGGTATAATCCCTTCGCCATGACCGTTGACTCCTCCTTCCGCGAACAGCTCAAGCCTTATCTCACGCGTATGCGATTCCCGTCCGCGCTGGAGCAGGCCTTTCAGGATGAGTACTACGCTCAGGCCTTGGGCATCCATCGCATCGCCATCTGGACGGCGGTTGTTGCATACATCATCTTTCACCTGCTCGACTTGGGCGGCGAGCCGCAGGTGGTGGCAAAATTGGCGGTCATCCGTTTTGGAATCTTCGTTCCCATTTTGCTGTTACTCTTTGCCTGTTCTTATCTTCCGTTCTACAAGCGCGTCTTCGACTGGATGACCAGCGCGGGCATCATCGTGGCGGGCATGGGCGTGATGATGGTGCAGGTGGTGGTGGACCGCGCGGGATTTCCGCTCTTCTCCACCAGCGTCATCCTGGTCATCCTGAGCGGATACACCCTGGCGCGCCTGCGCTTCGTGTTTGCCTCCATTGCAGGCTGGACCCTGTTCGTCATCCATGTGTCGATCTCCATCTTCGTCGTGCACGGAAACCCGCTGACAGTCGTGATGAGCGCGGCCTTCCTCGCCCTGACCAACGTCATCGGGATGATCAGCGCCTACTACGCCGAGCGGTACATGCGGCGCGACTTCATCCAGCGCCTGATGCTGGACGAGGAGCGCTACCGCTCCGAAAACCTGCTGCTCAACATCCTGCCGCCCCCCGTGGCCGAGCGCCTCAAACGCGGAGAGTTGGTGGCAGACTCCTTCGAGAGCGCCAGCGTGCTCTTCGCCGATATCGTGGACTTCACGCCCTGGTCCTCCAGCCGCCCCCCCGAGGAAGTGCTCGCCAAGTTGAACGTGGTCTTTTCGCGCTTCGACGACCTGGCCGACAAATACAGCCTCGAAAAGATCAAGACCATCGGCGACGCCTACATGGTGGTCAGCGGAGTGCCCCTGCCGCGCGCAGACCATGTGCGGGTCATCGCCGAGATGGCGCTCGAAATGCGCAGCGCCCTGGCTGAGATTCGCGACCCCGACGATCAGCCCTTCGACATCCGCATCGGTATCCATTGCGGACCGCTGGTGGCAGGCGTGGTCGGCAGCAAAAAGTTCATCTACGACCTGTGGGGCGACACGGTCAACATCGCCAGCCGCATGGAGTCTCACGGCCTGCCAGGTAGGATTCAGGTCAGCGAGGCGGTGTATCACTGTCTGCATGGGGAATACCGCTTCGAGGAGCGTGGTCCGCTGGCCGTCAAAGGCAGGGGCGAGATGATCACGTATTGGTTGATAGGGAAAAGAACAGCGTGAAACTCGTCCTTTTGGGTACAGGCGGCTTTCTCCCCACCGATGCGGCACAGACCGCCTGTTACTTTCTGCCTGAGGTCGGCGTGATGTTGGATGCGGGCAGCGGCACATTCCACCTGCCGAAATATCTGCAACGCTCCGAACTGGATGTCTACCTCAGCCACGCTCACGGCGACCACACCAGCGGCCTGGTCTATCTATTCGCATCCTATTTCACAGCAGACTATCTGCGCCGCGGCGAGACGCTCGATGCTGACAACATCTCCAGTTTTGTGCAGCGCGCCAACGAAGCATTGCCACGCACCCGAGTTCATGCGGACGAAAAGACGCTGACCTTCGTTCAATCCATCTTTGCCTATTTACCATATCAATGGCTCCCTTTGCAGACACAGGAGTCGTTGCCCAATGGCGGCGTCCTTACCCACTTCATGATGGAATGCGAAACCGTGGGCTACCGCCTCGACTGGCCTGGACATTCCCTGGCCTATATCACTGACACCATCGCCCGCCCCGACTCGATCTACCTCGACCACATCCGAGGCGTGGACCTGCTCCTGCACGAATGCAACGGCCCCGATCACCTGTCAGCGCTGACCGAACAGATCGGTCACAGCCACCTCACGTCGGCATTGGAGGCTGCGGCTCAGGCGCAGGTCAAACGCTTGGTATTGATCCACTCCAGCCCGATTGCAAGCCTAGACTATTCCAAAGACCTTGAATCCGTCCGCTCGATATTTCCCAATGTGGAGATCGGGTACGACGGAATGGAGATTGATTTCTGATGCCGCCTCGCAATAAGTTGAAACTGTACTTCATCCGCCACGCCACCCCTGACTGGAGCCGCACTGACATCCCGTACGTCATCCCGCCTGGACCGCCGCTCACCGCGAAAGGCGAAAAGGAAGCCGCCGCCCTGGGCGCGTTCCTCAAGGATCAGGGCGTGGTCAAGCTTTATCACAGCCCGTTCGAACGCACAGCCCGCACCGCGCAGATCGCCGCAGGCGTAACCAGGATTCCCTGTCTGGAAGAGACTCGCCTGGCCGAATGGCACAGCGAAGTGGAATCCGCCCAGCAGGTCGGGCAGCGCATGTCCTCCATGCTGGAGGAGGCCAAAACGGAAAGCACACAGATCGGACCGATCGGCCTGGTCACCCACGGCGGCCCCGTCGCCGTCCTGCTCAAAGAACTCGGCCTGGACGATGAAAAGCTGACCGCCTTCAAGCGCAAATTCGACCACGCCAACCCCCTCCCGCCCGCAGGCGCCTGGGAAGCCGAATGGGACGAAACCAGCGGCTCGTGGAATCTGGATTTGAAATTTATTCCTCAATTTGATTCGTGCTGAATGTAGTCGAAGGGCCCTGACATAAAAATCCGCGCCTTTCTTGACGCGGATTTTGTGTTGTGATATTCTTCACCGTCATAGACCGACCAGTCGGTCTATGAATTACCCATGACTACTCCCAACGACCCCACCCAGGAAACGCGCACCCGCATCCTCGAAGCGGCGGTGAAGGTGTTTGCCACCAAGGGCTATCACGACGCCAAGGTGGACGACATCGTCAGTGAGTCGCACACATCCAAGGGCGCCTTCTATTTTTATTTTCCCAGCAAGCAGGACATCTTCCTCGCGCTGAGCGATACCTTCGCGGACCTGCTCGAAAGCCGCCTGACTCAGGCCATGGAAAAGGAATCCCACGGCCTCGAACAGATGGACGCCGCACTGCGCACCAGCCTCGGGCTGTTCAGCCAATATCGCGGACTGGCCAAGATCGCGCTGGTGCAGGCGGTCGGGCTGGGAGCGGTCTTCGAGGAGCGCCGCCGCGCGTTGAACGACCGTCTGACGCGCATCATCCAGACCCGTCTGGAGCGCGCCGTCGAGGATGGCAGCATCCCACCCCAGCGGACTGACCTCTCCGCCCGCGCCTGGGTCGGCGCGTTGAACGAGATCGTCGTCCACTGGATCTACACGGGCGAGCCGCCGCTCGAAGAGTCACTGCCCTATTTGCGTCAAGTCCTGGCCCGCTCGATCGGCGTGCCAGAGGAAAAATTGCCAAAAGAATAATGTCGTTGCGAGCCGCCATCTTGGCGGCGAAGCAACCTCCTGAAAAGATGGGGATTGCTTCGTCGGCAAAGAGCGCCTCCTCGCAATGACATCAAGCCAAAGGAGAACCCCTACATGCGCATTGCACGTCCCTTGTTCGTTGTTATTTTCATCCTGAGCCTTGTGCTCTCGGCCTGCTCGACTGCCAAGTCCGTCGAGACCGTCACGCTCAAGATTGCCGTTCTGCCCATCATCGACGCCCTGCCGATGTACGTGGCCCAGCAAGAAGATCTGTTCGCCAAGCACGGCGTGGACGTCGAGTTTGTGCCCGTGGCCTCTGCTCCAGAGCGGGACCAACTGCTCGCGGCGGGCCAGGCCGACGGAACCGTCAACGAGACGCTGGCCGTGATGCTCTTCAACAAGGACGCGGTCCAGATGCAGGCCGTGCGCTACGCACTGCGTCCCACCGAAGGCTACGGTCACTTCTTCATCCTGGCTTCCGCTCAAAGTGGTATCACCACTCCCGCTGACCTGAAAGGCGTAGAGATCGGCGTTTCGCAAGGCACGGTCATCGAATACGCCACCGAGCGCATCTTGCAAGCCGAAGGCCTGAGCGCGGACGAGATCAAGACCATCGCCGTGCCGAAGATCCCCGACCGCATGGCGCTGCTGGCCTCGGGCGAACTCCAGGCGGGCGTACTGCCCGACCCGTTGGCCTCGCTGGCCGCCGCCCAGGGCGCGGTCAAGGTCGTGGACGACTCGAAGTATCCGCAATACGGCTTCAGCGTGATCTCCTTCCGCAAGCAGACTATCGACGAACACGCCGACGCGGTCAAGGCTTTCCTGGCGGCCATCGAAGAAGCCACAGGCCTGATCAACGCCGACCCGTCCAAGTACAACTCGGTGCTCAGCGAGCAGAAGCTCGTGCCCGAGCCGCTGATCGGCAAGTTTGCCGTCCCACCCTTCCCCGCCGCGGGCATCCCCACCGAAGCGGAGTGGGCAGACGCCCTGGCCTGGGCCAAGGAAAAAGGGATGCTGACCGTCGATGTTTCTTACACCGACTCGGTCAACGGCTCCCTGCTGCCCTAACCGAGGGTTGTTCCCGTTATAATTCAGAGACAGTCACCCATTGGTGACTGTCTCTTTGCATCTATGATTCACAGCCACGACCTCACCTTTGGCTACTCACATCACACCCCGCTCTTCCAGGATTTCAACTGGCAGGTTCAACGCGGAGAGATGTGGGCCATCCTCGGCTCCTCGGGTTGCGGCAAGACCAGCCTGCTGTACCTGCTGGCGGGATTGCACGCCCCCACCAGCGGACGGATCGAGATCGATGGCGAGCCGCTGCTGCGACCCCGTCCGCGCACGGGCTTGATCCTGCAAGACTATGGATTGTTGCCCTGGGCCACCGTGCGACAGAATGCGGAGTTGGGCTTGCAGGTGCGCGACTTCTACGGTCCTGATGGCAAGCACACACCCAAGAATTTTCAGGCCGAGAACAAAGTCCCATACTGGTTGGAACGCCTCGGGCTGAATGCCGTCGCGGATAAGTTCCCCTCGCAGCTCTCAGGCGGACAACGTCAACGCACGGCCATCGCGCGTACGCTGGCCGTCCAGCCTGACCTGCTGCTGATGGACGAACCTTTCTCCTCGCTGGACGCCGTCACCCGCGAAGATTTGCAAAACCTGACACTCTCGTTTTGCAAGGAACAAAACCTAACACTGGTCATGGTCACACACGCCATCGAGGAGGCCGCTGCACTCGGGCAAAAGATTTTGCTGTTAGATACCGCTCCGAATCAAACCGCGCGCGTCTTCGACAATCCACAGGCAGGCCAGCCTGATTATCGCAACTCACAGGCCTATCATGACTTATGCCAGGCGCTCTGGCAAGAGATGCGGCATGAGATCCCCTCACCCCAACCCTCTCCCGAGAGAGGGGACGTCCAATGAAACGGTGTGACCTGTTCCTTTCCGCGCTAGGATTGTTGGTCGCCTGGCAGGTTGCGGCCCTGCTGGTAAACCGTCCCATCCTGCCTGGACCGTGGCAGGTGCTGGTGGTCTTCTTCAAGGAATTGGGGGATGGGTTGCTGATCCACTTTGGGGTCAGCCTGTGGCGCGCCACGGCGGGGATGGCGCTTTCGGTGCTGGTGGCGGCTCCGTTGGGGTTGATCATCGGCGGGTCCAAAAGGCTGGATCGCATCTTTTCGCCCATCATCTATTTGCTGTATCCGATCCCGAAAGTAGTCTTTGTCCCCATCGTGTTTTTGTTTCTGGGAATCGGCGACGTCGCCAAGATTGCCATTATCTTTCTGATCCTCTTCTTTCAAATCCTGGTGCTGGTGCGCGACCAGGCGGCAGGACTTCCGCCTCAGCTTTTGCAAAGTCTGCGCAGTCTCGGCGCGGGACGGCGCGCGTTGTTCCGCTTTGTGTACCTACCTGCCAGCCTGCCTGCGATTTTGACCGCGCTGCGACAATCCATCGGCACGGCGGTGGCGGTGCTATATATCACCGAGTTGTTCGCCACCAAATACGGATTGGGCTACTACATCTATTACAATGGGAGCACGCTGTTCGATTACCCCGCCATGTACGCAGGCGTGATCGCCATGAGCCTGCTCGGCCTGGGCATGTACTTTCTCGTCGACTGGCTCGAACGCTGGCTGTGCCCGTGGAAGTATGTTTCGTAGCTTCGCCCCGAGCGAAGATGATCTTAACAAGAAGGCTACCTCATGACCTACCCCATCATTCAACGTGAATTGACCGTTCACCTCAACAACGGCAACTGGTACCTGCGCCCCATCGACGAGAAGGTGCTGGGACCCGCCGACTATGGCTGGCATCGCTTCAACACCTACCCCGATAGCTTCACCTTTGGCGAGGGGTTGCTGGCGGGCAGCTCCATCCCTGGCTCGCGGCGGCTGGTCTTCAGCGCATGGAGTCCGCAATGGGAGGGCTTCTACCTCTCCAGCATGGGCGGCGCGGCGTACACCTTCCATCATGTGGGCGTGAACTACGTGGCCCTGCGTGACCGTGCCTCCGAGCCGAGCGTGGTATTGCTCAACCACAAGGCGGGCGAGATTCAAGTCCGCCTGGAACCGATCAACGCCGAGGCGTTATGGGCCAGTTACGCCAATCCCAACGGCGATCCATTGACAGGCCTCTACGCGCTGCAGCAGGCCATCTTCGACCGTTATGCTGATGAATATCCCGCGGGCAAAATCCGCATCTGCGCCGTCGGCCCCGCCGCCAAGTACACCCGCGAGGGCGCCATCGGGTCGAGTCCGATTCGAAATGGGACCTTCTCACCCGTTGTCGATTGGGCGGGGCGCGGCGGGCTGGGCAGCCGTCTATTCCAGTATCACAACGTGGTGGGCATCGTCTTCGGCGGCGAGTGGGAGGATCCCGACCTGCGCGACTCGAAGGAGATCGATACCTACTTCCTGGAGAATTTCGGCAAGAAGACCATGCAGACCGACCTGGCCGTCACCGAGAAATACCGCTACGTACCCGAGTTCGAGACGGGCGGCACCTTCGGCGTCAACATGCGTGACCTCAACGAGCGCATCCTCAGTTTCAACTACCGCTCGATCTACGCCAGCGTCGACTCGCGCCTGCGCCAGCATGAGGAGTTCATCCTCAAACATTACCTCGCGCAGTTCAACGAGGAGACCATCAAGCCCAAGAAGTTCCAACATTGTGGCGAGCCCTGTCCCGTGGTCTGCAAGAAACTCAACGGTCCCTACAAAAAGGATTACGAACCGTATCACGCGCTCGGCCCGCAGGTCGGGGTTTTCGACCAACGTGCGGCGGAGGTGCTCAACGACTTCGTCGACGCGATGGGCTTTGACTCGATCCAAACGGGCGGCACCCTGGCCTGGATCATGGAACTCGTTTCCGAGGGGTTGATCGATCCCGTACCCTTCGGCTTTCCCCCCGCGGACAGGCTGCGCTTCCGCTTCGCCGATGACCCCAGCCAGTTCGACGTGGTCGCTGACAGCCAGATTAACGCCGAATACGGGATGGAAGTAATCCGCGCCATCCTGTTCGACCCGAAGGCAGCCGTCTTCCAACAGGGCATCCGTGCCGCGGCACACGCGCTCGACAAGCAATTCGGCATCCGCAGCATCGACCGCGCGGTCTTCGTCAGCCACGGTGAGCAGGGCTGCATGGTTCCGAATCAATATTGGGTGCCAGGCATGTTGAGTCCCATGCCGATGATGGGCAAATACTTCGTCCACTACGGCGTGGAATTCTTGCCACCCAACCAACTGGGCCGCAAAAACGTCGAGCGCATGACCTACGAACTGTTCAACGAGAACAGCGGCATCTGTCGCTTCCATCGCAAATGGTCCGAGCTGATTACGGACGAGATCCTCAAGGCCCACTACAACCTGAACGTCAATTACAAGGCACATCAGTTCAAGCTCTCGCGCGCCATCTTCGAGCGCGAGGACGAGAAGCTGGTCTTCTGGGAGAGCGAACGTGTCATCGACTTGGTGATGGGATTCCTGGTCCAATGGGAAGCGGACGGGCTGAAGGACCCCGAGTTACTTGCCTGGCTCGAACGCTTCCGCCAGAATAAGTTCCAGGCCGCCCGCGACTTCTGGGACGAGACTCTGGCGGGCATCCGCGCAGGCTTCGATGCAGGCGCCGACTCCATCCCCGATGCGCTCACCCCAGGTCAACAGGGCAAGCTGCCGAAAGCAGAGTAGATTCGCCCTACCTGCACCGTGCGCAGGCACGTGTGAGCGGAGGGCTGAGCGCTCCGCTCGAATTCCGCAATCGAAGGGCAAATTACAAAGGATAAAAGAAATCCCGCTGAACATTTGTAATTCAGCGGGATTTCCGTTTTTGTTTCATACTCAGCGCTTCGACTGCGGGACGGAGAAGCACCGTCCCTCCGCTCAGCGCGATAATACTATTCCCACCCAAAACAACAGACTGAATATCAGCGCCGTCTGCCCCGTGCCTGCCAGCGCCGCGTTGAGCGGACGTCCCTTCTGCGCCAGCACCACGCGCATGGAACGATATGCAAGCGGTAAGGACAGCCAGGCCAACAGCGACAACCAGGGGATGATCCCCATCAACGTCGCGAGAGGCAGCGCCAGATAAGCCAGCGCCATGCAGAGTACATACTCGATCTTCGTGGCGCGTTCGCCGAGGCGCACGGCCAGCGTGTGTTTGCCGCCCTTGCGGTCGTTGTCGATATCGCGCAGATTGTTGACCACTAGAATGGCCGTGATGATCAGGCCAGGCGGCAAGGTCATCCACCACGCGGCGGCGGAGACGGAACCCGCCTGCACGTAATACGTCCCAGCCACCGAGGCCAGGCCGAAGAAGATAAAAACGAACAGGTCGCCCAGGCCGTGATAACCGAGCGGGAAGGGTCCGCCCGTGTAGGCGATGGCCGCCAAAATGGATGCAACACCGATGGCGATGATCGGCCAGCCGCCCAGCCAAGCCAGATAGAGTCCCAGCACGGCGGCCAACCCGAAGACGACTCCCATCCCAACCTTGACCTGCCTCGGCGTGAGCAGCCCCGCCTGGGTGACGCGCGTCGGGCCGAGGCGCTCGGGCGTATCGGTGCCGCGCTCGAAGTCGAACACGTCATTGGCAAGGTTACTGCCGATCTGCAACAACAGGGCCGCACCCAGGCAGGCGAGGAACGCATCGAGACGGAACCAGCCGTCAGCCCAAGCCAGCGCGGAACCCATCACCACGCCCGCCGCAGCAGCAGGCAGAGTCCGCGGGCGGATCGCCAATCCCCAGGCATTCCAGTTGATTTGGGTCGATGTCAAGAAAGCCTCCGAAATATTCCGCCCTGAGCAGAGGTGAAACGCAGTCGAAGGGCGAGGTTACAATGCGCCGCAGTATATCACCACAATCCCTTATAATTGGGCGAGTTTTTACGAGGAGCCTCCATGACCCAATTGACTGGTAACGAACGCGCCGCGTACGTTCAAGACATGTTTACCAAGATCGCCAGCCGCTATGACCTGATGAACCGTCTGATGACGGGTTTTCAGGATGTGCGCTGGCGCAGGCAGGTGATCAAACTTGCCAGGCTGACATCCGCCTCGCGCTTGCTGGACCTCGGCTCGGGCACGGGTGACCTGGCGCGCGAGGCCATCGCCCAGGTGCCTGGCCTCAAAGTGGCCGCCGCCGACTTCACGTACGAGATGATGCGCGTCGGCGCACAGACCGTCGGCCCGCTGGATTTTTCCACTGCCGACGCGCTGCGCCTGCCATTCAAAGACGCTACCTTCGACGCGGTCGTCTCGGGCTTTCTAATGCGCAACGTCATCGATGTGCACAAGGCCCTGCAGGAACAATACCGCGTGCTAAAAACGGGCGGACGCATCGTTATCCTCGACACCACCCGCCCAAAGAAGAATCTGCTCTCGCCCTTCATCTGGATCCACATGCACATCATCATCCCCACCCTGGGGGGATTGCTCTCGGGCGTGCGCGAAGCTTACACTTATTTGCCCGATACCACCGAAGGCTTCCTGACCGCCGAAAAGTTGGCGGCGCACATGGCCGCGGCGGGATTCAAGGCCGTACATTTCAAGCGCCTGATGTTCGGGACCATCGCCATCCATTGGGCGGAGAAGTGACATCCAATGAGCGACTATCCCATCAAACAACCCAATTCCAAGATGTGTTTCATCTGCGGAGTCGAGAATCCCGTCGGGCTGCATCTGCACATCTATGAGACCGAGCCTGGCGTGGTCGAGAGCAGGTACGTCGCGCCCGAACATTTTCAGGGATACCCGGGTGTGCTGCACGGCGGAATCGTGGCCGCTATCCTCGATGAGATCAGCAGCCGCTCGCACATGGGGTCGGGAGAGAATCCGCGCTTCATGTTCACGGGCAAGCTCTCCATCCGCTACCGCAAGAACGTGCCCATCGGGAAGCCGCTCAAGCTGGTCGGCAAGGCGGGCAAGACCAACCGCAGACTGGCCGAATGCTGGGCAGGCATCTACGATGCTGAGACGGGCGACCTGCTGGCCGAGGCGGACGCTGTCCACATCAACGTGCCCGAGGACCAGTTCGACCTGTCCAAATTGGACGAACTGGGCTGGAAAGTGTATCCTGATTAACCTGTAGGGGCGACCCGACGGGTCGCCCCTGTAATACGAGTTACCCTATGAAAGATGCCATCCTTTCCCACCTGAACGAGATCGAGCAAGCGCATCACGTCGCCATTCTGTATGCCTGCGAAAGCGGCAGCCGCGCCTGGGGCTTCCCCTCCGTCGACAGCGACTATGACGTGCGTTTTCTATACCTGCACCTGACCCAATGGTATCTTTCGGTGGAGGAAAAGCGGGACGTGATCGAGGTTCCCATCGATAAAAAGCTCGACATCACGGGCTGGGACTTGCGAAAAGCACTGCGCCTCTTCCGCAAATCCAATCCGCCGCTGCTGGAATGGCTCGGCTCGCCTGTGGTGTACATGGAAAAGACTCCGTTGCGGTCCAAATTGCGAACACTGGCCGCCGAACAATATTCGCCGCTGACTTGTTATCACCATTATCACGGTACGGCGCGCAATCACTATCGTCAGGCCACCGAAGGGGAAGGTATTCAACTCAAGCGGTTTTTCTATGCCTTGCGTACCCTCCTTGCCACATTATGGATCGAGGCTGGGAACGGAATGCCACCCACCGAATTCGGCATCCTGTTCGAGCGCATGATTACCGACCCCGCGCTGCGAGCCGAGATCGAGACCTTGTTGACGCGCAAACAGGCGGGCAATGAACGCGACCGCAACCCGCTTTCGCCCCTCGTCCGCAATTTTATGGAAAGCGAACTGACGCGTCTAGAGACCCCGCAGGTCGCCCTCAAAAACAGGTCCGCTCCCAGCGACATGCTGGACGCCATCTTTCAGCAGACCCTGACTGAGGTCTGGGGGTAATTTTTCCTGTTACCTTTTCCCCGCCTCCTGTAACTTATATTCGACAGGAGGTTTATGTCTCTCACCATGACCGCACAAACCCAAAGCCCGCCCGACGAGGTACACCTGGCACGGCAGGCCATCGGCAGCGCCGAGGCCTTCGCCGAGTTGTACCGCCGCCACGTGACGCGCGTCTACCGCTATCACATGGCGCACACGGGCAACATCAAAGATGCGGAGGACCTCACCTCGCAGACCTTCATGGCCGCGCTGGAGGGCATCCGCTCGTATCGTGGGGAGGCGCCCTTCGCCGCCTGGTTGATGGGAATCGCTTCACGCAAGCGCGCCCTCTTCTTTCGCGGGACCAGACCCGAGGTCCAGATCGAAGCGGCCGACCAGATTCCCAGCCCAGGCCTGCTCCCCGATCAGGAGGCGGGTCAACGCCTGCAGCTTGAATCCGTTTCCCGCGCCCTCAAGCGGATCAGCCCCGACCGCGCCGAAGCCATCATTCTGACCACGTTCGGCGGATTGAAATATGCCGAAGCCGCGCGCCTGCTGCACAAAAGCGAGGCCGCGGTAAAAATGCTCGTCTCGCGCGGATTGCAAGACCTGCGCGAGCGGACCTCCCTTGCCCTGGAGGTGGAACAATGAACCCAACCCCAACCATGCCCGAAAACGATGCGCTGTTCCAATCGCTGCAAGCCCTGGCGGACGGAATCACGCCCGATGCACAATTCAAATTTGACCTGGCCGAGAAGTTAAAAGCCGCTCACAAGCCGCGCGCCAGTTTCCACGTCAGCCGCAAAGATGTTTTTCAATTTGCAGGCTTGGCGCTGGCGCTGGCTGTGTTGGCGATCTTCCTCAGTTGGGCCATCCGCTCGCTGCTGCCCACTCGCGTCCCCGCAGGGTACGGGACGTCTACTCCTACGCCTGTAATAGCAACGCCTACCCGCATCCTGAGCGAACAGGGCACGCCCGTACCACAGGGACAAGGCTTCGAATACAACGGCGCCATGCTCTACCTCAACGCCGACCTGCCCACCCTGCCGACCGAGGCCTACGTCTACCTCGCCCTGCCCGACCAGCACGCCACAGTCGAGTCGGCGCGGGCATTGGCTCTGCGCTTCGGCATCGAAGGTCAGGTGTACGAGACACCGGGCGAGGTGCCAGGCACCACCGATTATATGGTCACGGCAGGCGGACCGCGCATCTACGTCCGTTCGAATAATTACTTCTCGTATTACCGCGAGTACGGCGGGAATTTCATCGGCGGCCGAACCCTGACCGACGAACAGGCGGCGGCGTCCATCGCGGAATTCATGCAGTCGCACGGATTTACCTTCGCGTACCAAATCGAACACGCCCCGCAGATTTACGGCAAGTACTCCGTCGTGCCGCTGCTGGATGGCCAGCCCCTGCGCTACGATTACAATCTGCCCGCCCGCCTCGATATTCTCCTCGACGAGAATGCCGAAGTGATGAGCGTTTACGGCGCGTTGATCGACACGCAAAAAGTCGGCACGTACGGCATCCGCACGGCTGAGGAAGCCTTCCAGGAAATTCTGGATAATGCGCAGCAAATCGGTTTGCAGCAATCCATGCGCTCGGGCGGCATGTTGAACGAACAAGTCTGGCTGCGTGAGTATCCCGATAACGAACCCGTCACACTATCCGGTGAAGTGCGCAGTTTCCTGCCTGCCGAGACAGGCGGAACCCCGCTGTTCACGATCCAGGAACATGCGTTGGCAGGCAATACGGCAGGCCTGGATGCCGTGCAGGAGGGCGTCTTCGTCGAGGCCAGCGGACGTTTTACCGTCCAAAACGGCATCCGCTTGTTCGCGGTCGACTCT
>CALFXA010000066.1 GCA_937928015.1 uncultured Anaerolineales bacterium
TCGGCAAAGTAAGCCTTGTCGTAGTTGCTGCACACGTCGCGCTAGTCAACGGGCAGGGCGCGCTTCTGCGCATCGAGTTGGAACTCGACGGGAATGTCGGCCAGGGCGGGCGAGGCGTAGGTCTCGAAGATGTCGGCCTCCAGCGCGCGCGAGAGAAAGGTGTTGTCCACGCCGTAAAGCACGTCGGCCAGTGGCGCATCCTTCGAGAGGATGGCCTTGTTCAGCGCCGCGCCCGTGTCGCCGCTCGGCACGAAGACCAGCTTAGCGTTGTTGGCCTGCTCGAACTTCGCAACCACTTCCTGGCTGACGGCAAAGGAGTCGTGGGTCATGATGGTCAGCGTGACGGGGCCAGCAGGCGTGGGCGTCGCCGTGGAGGCAGGCGCGCAGGCTGCGAGAAGAAAGACAAAAACGAGCATCAGTAAGAGAAACTTTTTCATGAGTTACCTTTCTTGAGTTGCGCGGCGATGGACGACGAGCAGCAAGCCCGAGCGGATATGGACCGTGGCCTGCTCGCCCAGCAGTTCGTTGCTGATGCCGCGCGTTTTATTGGGATACAAGGTTTCATCGGAGAGCGGCCAGCGCAGACCATCGGTGCGGACGCCTTCAACAGGTGCGTCCCACGGAATCAGCGAGACCAGTTCCCCGCCCCGCCCGTGGACCTCGGCCTGACTCCGACAAAAGAAGAGTTCCTCCACTCCATCGTCGAGGCGAAGATCGAGAGTCGAGAGTCGGGAATCGGAAAGCAGGGCGATGTTGCCGAGGGTTTGGTCGAGGCGACCGCCCAGTGCACCGACGATAACGATCTGTTCGGGCTGCATTTCGACGGCGTGTTGAATCGCCAATTCGAGGTCGGTCTCGTTCTTGTCGCGCGAAAAGCGGATCATCTCCACGCCCGCCGTCTCCATGATCTTCCGCTCCCAATCGGTGATCGAGTCGAGGTCGCCGACGATCAGGTGCGGAGTCAGGCCGAGCGCGAGGGCGTTGTACGTGCCGCCGTCCGCAGCGAGGATAAAATCATCCGCGCGGACGAGGGCGCGGGCCGCGTCGAGGTCGGGCAGGTGGCCGTTGGCGAAGATGAGAATTCGAGTCAAAATAAAAAACCATCCTCCAGGCGGAGGATGGTTGATGAGTCAAGAGAGTCCCTCCGCTGGTATGATCCAGATCAGGTGATGCGGGTCGAGCGTGGTACGCTCCTCTCAGCCTGTAATACAGGCTCCCCGTTCGATTGTGGCGTGAGTATAGGACCGGGCCGCGGGAATGTCAAGTCAAATATTGTTCCTGTATAATATCCGCATGGCTGATCGCAACTTCGAAAAAGCCGCCTTGCGCGGAGAACCGTCCTATGTGTGGAGAGCGGGGCAACAGCGCCGCCTGGAAATGATCAAACAAGCCGCGGGCGAGCGCATCCGCGGACAGGTGCTGGAGAACGGCTGCGGCGTGGGCATGTACGTCGAGAAGCTGACCAAGTTGGGGGCGCAGGTGGTCGGGTTGGAATTCGACTTCGAGCGCGCCGTGGAGGCGCACCAGCGTTCGGCGCACATCCTCAACGCGGCGGGAGAATTCGTCCCGTTGCCCGCCTCGACCTTCGACCTGATCCTCAGCCACGAGGTGATCGAACACGTCCAGGATGACCGCGCCGCCGTGCGCGAGATGGTGAGATTGCTCAAGCCAGGCGGACGCGCCGTGATCTTCTGCCCGAACCGTGGATATCCGTACGAGACGCACGGCATCTACTGGAAGGGACAATATCACTTCGGCAACAAGCTGTTCGTGAATTATCTGCCGCGCGTCTGGCGCGACAAGCTGGCCCCGCACGTGCGCGTTTACTCACGCGGCGACATGCAGAAGCTGTTCGACGGCCTGCCCGTGACCTTCATCGAGCGGACCGTCATCTTCGGCGCGTACGACAACCTCATCGCCCGCTTTGGTCCGCTGGGAAAAGTGTTACGCGGCGTGCTGCAATTTTTGGAGAAGACTCCATTGCGCGAACTGGGCTTGTCCCATTTCTGGGTGGTGGAGAAGGTGAAATAATAGCCTTGTTTCTTATTATTTTCTCTACATTTATGAAACTTTAAAACTAATTACCAAGTGTGCCCACAAGGACATTTGCAAATGGCTATAACCACAGCAACACCGAAAAAAATAACAAATTCAATTCGTTTCTTCTGTAAGAAAATCGTGAGTGATCAAGAACCAATTTACTTAAATGTCACTCCGACAGAGTTTTCAGAACCACTAGATTGTTTTGTAAATGTGCAAAAACAAATAAAGCTATTTGGTGGCAATATTCTTTATGGCTGGCAAATATGGGAATGGCTGAATAACATGCTCGAAGCAGAATTTCATGCAGTTTGGGTCACATCCGAAGGTAGTCTCGTCGATATCACGCCAAAACCTGCAAACATTTTAAATATTCTTTTTTTGCCAGATCCTGCAAGAAAATATGATGGAAGACAAGTAAATAATATCCGTATGCCTTTACGAGACGATCCTTTTATAAAAGAGTTCATTGAAGTCAATAATAAAATCTTTGAATATTTGAACTCGAAAGAACTGATAGACTATTACGGGCCAGTACAAATCCCTAAAAACCTGCTGCAAAAGAAGAATTATTTGCTCCAAAAAATTAGCAACCGAAAATTAGGGCCAAATGAACCCTGTTCATGTGGAAGTGGAAAAAAATATAAAAACTGTTGTTTACAAAATGATTTAACGAGAATATAGTATGCACCTCGAACCTGCCTCCCTCACCGCTCCGCGCAGACTGGCCGAACTGCTCGCCGATCTGGGCGATGGCGAAAATGGCTTCAACGGCACGGCGGTCGGCCGTGGCGAAATGACCATCCCCGAATATCTGCAATCCTGCCTGGACATGACCGACGAGTCCAAACTCAAGCCAGGCTATGTGCCGCAGACCGTCTTCTGGATCATAGACGAGGCAGGTGAAGCGGTGGGACTGGTACGAGTGCGGCATTATCTCAACGACAAACTACGTGAGCGCGGCGGGCACATCGGCTACTATATCCGTCCCAGTCAGCGTGGAAAAGGGTATGCCACACAAGCCCTGCGGCTGGCGCTCCAGGAACTCAAGCAGCTCGGCGAGGACCGCGCCATGCTCAGCACCGACATGACCAACCTGCCATCCAGGCGGGTCATCGAAGCCAATGGCGGGGTGCTCGACAGCATGGGCCTGAATGAAGATGGCACGCAATTCTGCCGCTACTGGATCGAGATCAACCCATAAAATTCATGACAGACCCAACTTGGCAGGTTCTCCTGATCGGCGGTAGTTCAGGCGTCGGCAAAACGCAGATTGCCCAGGAGCTTGCGCGTACCCTATCCCTGCCGCTCTTGTTGGCTGACGATGTTCGACTGGCGCTGCAACAGGTCACGAACCCTGAACAGCAAGCGGACCTGCACACCTTCTTGAATTACCAACCCGAACAATGGCGGAACGCCGAGCAGATCAAGCAGGACTGGATCGCCGTCGGGCAGGCCATGACTTCCCCGCTAAAAACCATCCTCGCGCATCATATAGTCGTTTCGGGTGTCGGGCGCTTGATCCTGGAAGGAGATGGAGTCCTGCCTGCGCTGGCGAAACCAGACACATTTTCCGACCTGAAGCATTTCAGCGGACTATGTCTCGACGATGAGGTGCGCGCGGTATTCCTTGTCGAGCCAGACGAGGAGCGGATTCTGTCCAACCTGCGCGCTCGCGGACGAGGCTTTGACGAGTGGGGCTTGGAAGAACAACGGGCCTTCGCGCATGCAAGCTGGTTGTACGGAGAATGGCTGGCCCGTGAGGCGCACGCGTACAACCTGCCCGTGCTGGGGGTGCGTCCCTACGAAAGCCTGTTGGAGCGCATCCTCGCCGTTCTATAAGTTGATATTTGCATTTATACTCTCCCCATGCTCACCCCCGCCGAATTCTCCCGCATTCAACTTTCCCTGCCCATCCTGCAAGGCGCGGATCCGCAACTGGTGCGCGAGTTCCAGCAGGTGGCCTTTCTGGCGCGCGTGCCCGTGGGACATGACGTCTTCGTCGAGGGCGACCGCGTGGATGCCATTGCGCTGCTGATCTCGGGCGTGGTGCGCGTCTACAAGATCGGCGAGACGGGACGCGAGATCACGCTCTACCGCTTCGGGCTGGGCGAAAGCTGCATCCTGACCGCCAACGCCATCCTCAGCCGACAATCCTTCCCTGCGGTTGCCACCGTCGAGCAGGAAGCCGAGGCGGTGATGATTCCCTCGGATATTTTCCGCGACTGGGTCAAACGCTACGATCCGTGGCGCGAGTTCGTCTTCGATTTGCTTTCGCAGCGACTGGCCAGCGTCATGGCGGTGGTGGACGAGGTAGCCTTTCGTCGCATGGACTCGCGTGTGGCGTCTCTGCTGCTGGAGCGCGCGCGGCGCGGCAACCCGATCAAGGTCACGCACCAGGAGATCGCCGCCGAGTTGGGCAGTTCGCGCGAGGTCATCAGCCGCCTACTGGATGACTTCAAGGATCGCGGGCTGGTCAACGTGCGGCGCGGCGAGGTCGAGGTGCTGGACGCCGAAGGGCTGGAGGAACGGGTCAAGGTCTAATGTGACAATGTCACAGACAACGGTCTGGGCTTGTCTTATACTGGGGACATCCATTCAAACCATGACTCAAGGAGAGTTGACATGACCCCCAATGTTGGAAATACCGACCGCATCATCCGCCTCGTCGTTGCTGTGCTGTTTGCCGCCCTGTACTTCGGCGGCGTCGTGACGGGCACCTTTGGCGTCATCCTGCTGGTACTCGGCATCGTGTTCGCGCTGACCGCCGCGGTGTCCTTCTGCCCGCTGTACCTGCCCTTCAAGTTCAGCACCCGCGCGAAATAAGAACCCAACTGCACAGGTTGGCGGTATGAAAAAAACGGGATGACGTGCTCATCCCGTTTTTGATTCCGCGCATGGGATTAATGCCGCCGCTTCAATTCCGCCAGCACCAACTCGGGGGAAAGTCCGCGCGCGGAGAGCAGCACCAGCATGTGATAGGTCAGGTCGGCCACTTCCTCGATCAGGCGCTGGTCCTCCTGCGCGAGCGCAGCCACCACCACCTCGGTGCCTTCCTCGCCGACCTTTTGGGCGATGCGTGGCAAGCCCTCGGCGAACAGGCTGGAAGTGTACGACCCTTCGCTGGGATTTTTCTTGCGGTCTTCGATCACATCGAACAGCCATTGAATGCTCATGATTTCTCCTATGATGTCATTGCGAGTCTACGAGAAGCAATCTCATGGAAACGAAAATTTTCCTGTTCACTGGAGATTGCTTCGTCGGGATTTCGACGCTGCGCGTCTCAACCCTCCTCGCAATGACGAACTATATATTCCGATAAAAACACGTCCGCTCGCCCGTGTGACAGGCGGGACCTGCGGGCTGGACCCGAATCAGCAGCGTGTCGGCGTCGCAGTCCACGCGGACCTCGACCACGCGCTGCACATTGCCCGAGGTGGCGCCCTTGTGCCACAACTCCTGTCGGCTGCGCGACCAGAAGACGGTCTCACTCGTCTCCATCGTCCGCCGTAGGGATTCGGCGTTCATGTAGGCCAACATCAATACTTCGTGCGTGTCTGCATCCTGCACGATGGCGGGGACAAGTCCGTTGGCATCGTATTTGATTTCGCTCAACAACTCTTTCATCTCTCCTCACAGTCTGACAGGCACGCCCCAGCCCTGCAATTCGCGCTTCAACTCGGGGATTCTCAACTTCCCATCATGGAACAGCGACGCCGCCAGCGCAGCATCTGCCTGGCCCTTGGTGAGCACCTCCGCAAAGTGGGTCGGCGTCCCTGCCCCGCCTGAAGCGATGACAGGCACAGGGACCAGGTTCGAGACGATGCTGGTCAGTTCCAGATCGTAGCCTGCCAGCGTGCCGTCGGCGTCCATGCTGGTGAGTAGGATCTCGCCCGCGCCCAGTTCTACGCCGCGTACAGCCCATTCGAGTGCGTCAAGCCCCGTGGGGACGCGCCCGCCGTTGACGTAAACCTCCCAGCCCGAGCCGCTGCGGCGCGCATCGATGGCCAACACGATACACTGTGCGCCGAAACGGGACGCGCCCTCCGAAAGCAGTTCGGGCGTCCTGACCGCCGCCGAGTTAACGCTGACCTTGTCCGCGCCCGCCAGCAGCAGGTTGCGCATGTCGTCCACCACGCGGATGCCACCACCGACGGTCAACGGCATGAACACGCTCTCGGCCACGCGGCTGACCAACTCCAGCGTGGTCTGACGCCCCTCGTGCGTGGCCGAAATATCGAGGAAGACCAGTTCGTCCGCGCCCTGCTCGTCGTACAGGCGTGCCTGCTCCACGGGGTCGCCCGCATCGCGCAGGTTGACGAAGTTGACGCCTTTCACCACGCGCCCATCTTTGATATCCAGACAAGGGATAATTCGTTTTGCCAGCATAAAAACTCCTTCAAAATGACGCCAAATTGATGTTAAGTGTACTTGACTCTTTCCATGATGTTAAGTATACTTAACATCATGGAACACAAGAGCGTAGGAAACAACCTCAAAGAAATCCGCTCGAAACTTGGCATGACCCAGGCCGTACTCGCCGAACAAGTTGGAGTTGCCCGCGTCTCGATCATAGCCATCGAAAACGGACGTTTCATTCCAACCATCGAGACCGCTTTACGCATCAGCCAGGCGCTGAACGTTCCGATTGAAAAGATATTCTGGCTGCAGGAGAACAACAAATGAAAAAGGAATTCCTTCCATATTACATCTCACGATTTGCGTTTAGCGTGGTCTTCTCCATTCTTGTATGGCACTTTACATGGACAGCCGCTATCATGACCTTCGTGTTCTTCGGACTATTCCTGCTCTATCTACACAGCGGTTGGTTCGGCATTGACTTGAACACTCCGCTTTATCCCCTGCGTCTCGACTCGCACGGACAAAACATTCAGCGGAAGGCTCTCATTGCCGCCATCACTCTCGGCATATTGCTTTATACCTTTGCAGGCTCATGGGTCTCTGGGCATCTTGCGCTTTCGATTGGGATCATCGCCTATTTCATTTTTCAATTCACACTCTTTATCAAGGCACAAGCCCAAGCGCATCTTTCAAGTCAATAGTCCCTTCATACAAAGCTCTTCCAATAATACAGCCAGCCAGGCCCGCATCCTTCGCCGCCTTTACATCGTCGATGGTGTAGACACCGCCTGAGGCGATCACGTCCAGGCCGCTGTGGACGGAGAGTTCGCGAGTCGCGGGGATGTTCAGCCCGCTGCCCAGACCGTCGCGGCTGACATCGGTGAAGATAATGGTGCCCAGCCCGAGGATCCGCATGGAAAAGGTCAGGTTGAGCGCGGACACGCCGCTGCCCTCCTTCCAGCCGCGCGTGCGGACCAACCCGTCGCGCGCGTCGATGCCCACGGCGATGTGTTCCGCGCCGAAACGGGTCAGCGCCTCGGCCACCACGTCGGGCTGCTCGATGGCGACCGTGCCCAGGATCACGCGGCTGACGCCCAGGGTCAACGCGGCTTCGATGGAATCCAGCGAACGCATCCCGCCGCCGAATTGCACGCGCGCGCCCAACTTCAGGATCGACTCGAGCGCGGCGCGGTTGGACTGGTCGCTTTCTCCGAAAGCTCCATCTAAATTCACAATATGCAGCCAGCTCGCGCCCGCGTCGAGCCAGCGTCTTGCCGTCTCAGCGGGATCGTCGCTGTAGGCGGTCAGCCGTGCTGGGTCGCCTTCCTTGAGGCGCACCACTTTGCCGCCGCGCAAATCGATGGCAGGATAGATCGTAAAGCTCATGCCGCCTCCACAAAATTCTTTAAGATTTGCAGGCCTACCGCCTGACTCTTCTCAGGGTGGAATTGCACGCCGAAGATGTTCTCCCGCCGCACGGCGCAGGCGTAACGCAGGCCGTAGTCAGTGAAGGCGATCACGTCGGAGGATTGTTTGGGGAGACAGTAATACGAATGATTGAAGTAGACGTAGGAGCCCGTGGGGACACCTGCGAACAGGCTGGCGTTCTGGACCTCAAGCTGGTTCCAGCCCGTGTGCGGAATCTTCACCGAGAGCGACTCCTCGAAGCGCACGACCCTGCCTTGCAGCAATCCCAATCCCGCGTGCTGACCCATCTCCTCGCCCACGTCGAACAGCGCCTGCATGCCGACGCAGATGCCCAATAGCGGAACGCCGCCCAGGGCCGCTTCGAGGATGGCGTCTTCCAGTCCGAGCGTCCGCAGGCCCAACATGAAATCGCCGAAGGCCCCCACCCCAGGCAGGACCACGCGTTTGCCCGCCAAAACCTTTTGCGGGTCACTGGTGCGCTCCACGTTCGCGCCGACGCTTTCCAGCGCCTTCTGCACCGAACGCAGATTGCCCGTGCCTGCGTCGATCAGGATGATGTCTTTCATAAACTTCCTTTCGTAGACGGGATGCTTCCCCCGCGTCGTGGATCGAACTGCGAGGCGGCATCCAGCGCGCGCGCCCAAGCTTTGAACAAGGCTTCGGTCTGATGATGATCATCGCGGCCATACAGGACACGCGCATGCAGGTTACAGCGCGCAGTCACCGCAAAGGACTCGAAGAAATGCGGGAACAATGTGGTCGGGATGTTGCCCACGTACGGTGTGTGCCACTCGGCTTGAACAACCGTGTATGGCCGCCCCGAGAGGTCCACGGCAACGTGCGCCAGGGTCTCATCCATCGGCGCGAAACAATCACCCATGCGGACGATGCCGTTGCGGTTACCCAGTGCCTGATCGAAGGCCTGGCCCAACGCCAGCGCCACATCTTCGACCGTGTGGTGCACGTCGATGTGCAGGTCGCCTTGCGCCTTGACGGTCAGGTCGAAGAGTCCGTGCACGGCGAGATGCGTCAGCATGTGGTCGAGAAAACCGACGCCCGTGGAAACCTCATGCTGGCCTGTGCCATCTAGGTTGAGGCTGATCTCGATCTGGGTCTCGTTTGTCTTTCTTGAAACTTCGCTAAGTCGCATAACTTCTCCTTTGTTCACAGGTTGGAAAGTTTGAACGTTTCAACTTTCCAACATGCCAACATTACAACTGTTTTAGGGCGGTGATCAACATATCCGTATCACTCGGACGTCCCACGCTGATACGGATATGGTCACGCAGGCCAGGTTTGTTGAAGTAGCGGATGAAGACACCGTACTCCTGCGCCAGCCGCGACTTGAGTTCGGCGGCGTCACGTCCGCTCACCTGACAGAGGATGAAATTCGATTGAGTGGGATAGGGTGTCAAGTACGAGATTGCCTGCAACGCTGACATCATCCGCGCACGTTCCTGCTTGAGTTTCTCCACAGACATCTTCAACTCATCCACATGCGCCAGCGAGACTTGCGCCGCGACGCTGGCTGCCACGTTGACGTTGTACGGTTGTTTGGATTTCCACAACGTGGGCATCAGCCATTTGGGGAACGCGCCATAGCCGATACGCAGCCCCGCCAGCCCCGCCCATTTGCTGAAGGTCCGCAGCACGACCAGATTCTCGCGTTGTGGCACTTCGCAGATGCGGCTAAGACCCGCGCCCAGGTCATCCCCCGCAAACTCGATGTAGGCTTCATCGAGGACGACCAGCGTCGGCAGGGTGAGCAAAGCATACATCACGGCGGGCTCGATCATCGAACCATCGGGGTTGTTGGGAGAGGTCACGAACAGGATCTTCGGTTGATAAGTATCCACCGCCGCGCGGATGGCGTCCACGTCCAGCGAGAAGTCGGCGCGGCGCGGGACCTCGATGCAGCGCGCGGCGTTCAACTCCGCGTCGAAGGGATACATGCCAAAGGTCGGCGGGCAGGACAGGATGCATTCGCCCGGTTCGAGCAGCACACGCATCAGCAAGTCGATCAACTCGTCCGCGCCTGCCCCCCCCAGCAAATATTCGGCGGGCACACCCGTAAAATTTTCAAGTGCCTGACGCAAGGCACGGCTCTCGGGGTCGGGGTAAATGTGAGGAAACTCCATGCTGCCCAATGCTTCGCGCACAGCGGGCAAGGGTCCGTACGGATTCTCGTTGGCGTCCAGTTTGACGATCTGCGCGGGGTCGCGTCCGATCCGCGCCGAGAGGACTTCGAACGGCTCGATGGGCGTATAGGGTGGAAGCGATTCGAGGTGGGAGCGAATTTTCATCTATTCAACTCCGCCAGCATGGCCGTGTAGCGCGGCGGTTCTTCTTCGAAGATGTAGGTCACAGGCGAGACGATGATGCCGCTGCCGCCCACCTGTCGCAGCTCGCCGACAGCCTGCGCCAGGTTGTCACGCCGCACCACCACCGTGACCGAGTACCAGGGCTGGCCCTCGCGCACGATGATCGGGCTGATGGTCGGTCCCTGCAGGCCGCCGACGCTGGTCTCGTTGAACATCTTTTGCGCGATGGCCTCGGGACTTTCGCCGCGCATGTTGGCGATGACCAGCAGATTCTCCTTGGCGCGCAGGTGCGCTTCAATGTATTCGAGCAGACGGCGCGCCATCTCCAGCGTCTCGGGCCGCTCTTGCAAGGCCTTGCGGTTGGCGATCAAGGCCGCCTGCGATAGCTGGATCACGCCATCGGGCAGCGCGCGCAGACGGTTATCCTTGAGCGTCTGACCCGACGAGACCAGGTCCGAAATGACGTCGGCGTAGCCGATGGTGGGTGCCGTTTCGAGAGTCCCTTCGGCAGCGATCAGGCTATGCGGAATCCCCTGCTGGCTGAGGAATCGCTCGGTCAGGATGGGGAACTTGGTGGCCACCCGCAGCGGTCGGCCCAGGGTAGCAGACCAAGCCTTGAGCGTCGGCAGATCGTTGACCTGATCCCAGGCTTCGGGCACGGCCAGGGTCAGGGCGCAATGTCCGAACCCGAGCGTGTCGTGCAAGATCAGGATGTCGCCGTTGTCGCCGCGTTTCTCCTCGATGACATCGATGCCCGTGATGCCGAAGTCCACACTGCCCTGTCGCACGCTGACCACGATGTCGCCCGGGCGCTGAAAGAGGACGCCCAATTCGGGCAACGCGGGGATCTCCGCCTGATACTGGCGCGGGTTGGGTTTGAACACCGAGAGGCCTGCCTGTGCCAGGAAGCTCATAGCCATATCCTGCAATCGGCCTTTGGAGGGAAGGGAGAGTCGAACGGTTGGTGTTTGCATAAAAATCCTTTGGATGGAATTAAACAAAAAGTCCCGACCAGGGTCGGGACTTGATGAGGTACGTGTTGGTTCCTGTTATCGAACAGGTACGCGCACAGACACCTCCCGACCATACGGGAAGGAAGTGTGATGATGATGCTTGAGCGCGTAAATGACGTTCATATTGGGCGGCAGTATACCAACGGGACGCGGAATTGGCAAGCGCTGTTTTTGAAAGCTCGGGCGGCTGGCGTATAATCTGCGCATGCGATTGTCCTATGTCACGTCCCATGCGCTGCGCTATTTCCTGGCGGTCCTGCTGGTCGCTGGGGTGACGGCGGCTTTCTTCACCATGCGCGAGGCGCTGGAGACCTCCATCATCGCCCTGCTCTATCTTCTGCCGGTGGTGCTGATTACCGTGCTGTGGGGGCTGCGACCTGGCATCACCACCGCCGCGCTGGCATTCTTCGCCTTCAATTATTTTTTCATCAAGCCCTATTACACATTGGCTGTACACCAGGCAGGCGACCTGGTGGTGCTGATGGTCTTCCTGATCGTGGCGGTGGTCATCAGTCAGTTGGTGGGACGCGCCCAAGCAGGGACTCTAGCCGCCACTGCCCGCGAGCGGGAGGCGACTCAACTCTACGAACTGAGCACCGCATTGACGGGTCTGCACGATGATCGCACCATCGCAGAAATCCTCGCCAGGCAGGTGCAGGCCACCGCCAACGGAGAGCACGTCGAGATTCACATTCAGGGTGCGGACGATGCCTATTGTCTGCCCGAGACACAGGTTCCCGCCCGCGCCCCCGAGTTGACCGTCCCCATCCAGGCGGCGCGCGGCATCCTCGGCGAAATCCGCTTGTGGCGCGCGGCACCCGCCATTTCGTCCAGTGAAAAGCGGTTGTTGCAGACCTTCGCCAGTCAGGGCGCGCTGGCGCTCGAACGGGCGCGCCTGGCCCAGGCCGAATCGCGCGCACGCGTCCTCGAAGAGAGTGACCGCTTGAAATCGGTGCTGCTCTCCTCGGTTTCGCACGAGCTGCGCACGCCGCTCTCGACCATCAAAGCAGCCGCTTCCAGCCTGCGGCGGGACGAGGTCAGTTGGGATTCGCTGGCGCGCGTCGAGTTGATCGCCGCCATCGACGACGAGGCCGACCACCTGAACATGCTGGTCGGCAACCTACTCGACATGTCGCGCATCGAGTCGGGAGCACTCAAACCCAAGCGCGAATGGAACATCCTACCCGAGATTCTCGGCAGCGTGCTGGCGCGTATGCGTCATGCCATCGAAGATCACAGGCTCAACGTGGATGTGCCCGAGGGCCTGCCGATGGTTCCCGTCGATTATGTGCAAATGGAACAGGTCTTTACCAACCTGATCAGCAACAGCCTGAAGTATGCGCCCACGGCCTCGGTCATCCGCATCCATGCCAAGGTCGAGGGCGAGGCCGTCCATGTGCAGGTCAGCAACCAGGGGCCACAGATTCCGCCCGAGCATCTCGAACGCATCTTCGACAAGTTCTACCGTATCACCGCCGCCGACCGCGTGACGGGCACGGGGCTGGGACTGTCGATCTGCAAAGGCATCATAGAGGCACACGGCGGACGCATCTGGGCCGAGAACGTGAGCGACGGTCTGGCCTTCAACTTCACCCTGCCTCTCCTCTGGGAAGGTTCCCCGCCCCCGCAACTCCCGCCCGACACGGAGATCGAATGAGCAACGCGCCGCACATCCTCGTCATCGACGACGAGCTGCAGATCCAACGCGCCATCCGCACCATCCTGACCGAGAAGGGATTCCAGGTCAGCACCGCCAGCCGCGGCGAAGAAGGCCTGACCCTGGCCGCGGCCCATGAGCCCGACATCGTCATCCTCGACCTGGGCCTGCCCGACATCGACGGCATCGAGGTCACACGCCGCCTGCGCGAGTGGACGCAGTGCCCGATCCTGATCCTCTCGGTGCGCGACAGCGAACGCGACAAGGTGGCCGCCCTCGATCAGGGCGCCGACGATTACCTGACCAAACCCTTCGGCATCGAGGAATTGCTGGCGCGCGTGCGCGTGGCGCTGCGTCACTCCAGCAGCCGACAGGGGACGCAGAGCAAACTCGTCAAGGCGGGCGACTTGTCGATTGACCTAGCCTGGCATCTGGTCAAACGCGGCGAGGAGGAGATCAAGCTGACAGGCACCGAATACAAGCTGCTGGCCTACCTGGCCGCCAATCATGGACGCGTGCTCACCCATCAAAGCATCCTTACCCACGTCTGGGGTCCCGCCGACGCCGACCACACCGAATACCTGCGTGTCTACATGCGCCAGTTGCGCAAGAAGCTCGAAACTGATCCCGAGCAGCCGCAATATATCCTCACCGAGCCTGGCATCGGATATCGGTTCATTGCGGATGAATGACTCCGTCCTGAGCGGAGCCGCGTGTTCTTCGCGGCGCAGTCGAAGGACAACAACTAAATATTGAACTTGTACGTCTGCCCTTCGACTGCGCTCGGCTATCGCCTCGCTCCGCTCAGGGCGGAGGAATCAACCTTTCAGCGCCCTTACAAAAGGGCGTTTTTATTTGTCCTTTATACGATTGCCCCGATTTTTTGTCACCGTTTTATGCCGGGGGAATAGGATTACCTCATTCGTGAGGTACCCATGCACAGACTCGACTCCCGCCCAGCCGCCCCAGCCTTCGCAGTCCTGCCCGATTCCGTGGACCCCGGGCCTGCCCGCCGTTTACTCGTCCTGATGCCCGACCCCGAAGCGGATTCCGTCAACGCCGCCCGCAGAGTGTGGGAGTTGGCCAGTTTCCTCAAGGGCAGGGTCCAACTCCTCGGCCTGTGCCATGACGAGGTCCAGGAAGCCAGCCTGCGCAGGCGGATGGTCACGCTGGCGGCGATGGTCGCTGTCGAGAATCGGCCCGTCGAATCAAGGGTCGAATTTGGCCGCGATTGGCTGGATGCCGTCCGCAAGAACTGGCAGGAAGGCGATGTCGTCATCTGCTTTGCGGGACAACCCGCGGGCCTGGGGCGCAGATCGCTGGGCGAATTGCTCGAGTCGAACCTGAATGTCACCGTGCACGTGCTCGATGGGGTGTATCCCGCAGAGACGCCGCGTCCACAATGGCTCACCAACCTGCTGGGTTGGGGAGGTTCGCTCGGTCTGATTGCAGGCTTCCTGTGGCTGCAAGTGGGACTGGCCGGTCTCTCGAAGGATTGGGCTCACACCGCCCTGATGTACCTGTCCATTCTGCTCGAGATCGGTGCGGTCTGGGGCTGGAACTCGCTATTCTCATAATTTTTTTTCAAAGGTTCAACATGTTAGAGACAAACCCGAAAGTGTTATCCGACCGTCTGGCCGAAGACTACGAACGCCAGCAGGCCTTGTTCGCGGCGCAGCCCGCCATCGTGCAGCGCTTCCTCGAAACACAGGGCAAGCAGATCGCCCAGGCCGTGGTGGACGGCGACTCGCAGGTCAGCTTCTCGCTGCCCGATCGCGTAGTCTGCACGCTGGAGAACGTGGCCCAGCCCGCATTGGTGACCATCCCGCAAAACCAGCGCACCCGCTCGGCCGGCAGTTTCCTCAACCGCTTCCGCAAGGTGGAACTGTACAAGGAATTGCGCCACGCTTTCATCGAGATGGAACAATCGCCCGACCGCGCTGTTTCCGTGGCGGCGGGATTGCTACGCCACGCCACCGTACTGCACATGGTGCATCAGATGCTGCCCGCGGGACGCTCGGTCACCTACCAAC
Source organism: uncultured Anaerolineales bacterium (assembly GCA_937928015.1). Classification (GTDB taxonomy): domain Bacteria; phylum Chloroflexota; class Anaerolineae; order Anaerolineales; family Villigracilaceae; genus JACPVF01. The sequence goes on from CALFXA010000066.1 coordinate 14,855, forward strand.
CCGACGGCGAAGACGAGACCATCCCGTCCGTTCCCGAGGCTGTCGGCCTGGAGCCCGAGTCCGCCATCACGGCGTCCACGGACGCCATTGCCGAGGAAGGTCAGACCGACGAAGGCCGCGGCGACCTGCTCGTGCCGTTCGTGCCGTACGCGCGCAAGTTCTTCCTGCCGCAATGGGTGGCCTTCGATCAGAACGGCGAACTGTTGGTCAAGTCGGTGGACGAGGCCGAGGCGCACGTCAAGTCGATGCAGCGCTTCATGGAGGTGCTGTTCCTGGCGGTGGCGCTAGCCCCGTACATCTCCGCCGACGAGGAATACGCCAAGAAGCGCTACGGCATGCTGGGGCAACTCGTCAACCAGGGGCGCGCGCTGGCAAAACACCAGGTGAAGGAAATCATTGCCCGCATCAAGGAGCGCGCCACGGCTGGCAGCTTGAATCGCGGCCTGCGCCTGAGCCTGCCCTACTTCGACGACCAGGACCTGAGGGTTGACATTTCCAGTTTCGAGGTCATTCCGTCGGGACGCATCATGTTCGTGCCCGCCTTCGTCGTCCGCGCGGTCCAGCAAGAGGAAGTCAAGGTCAGCCAAGACACGCGCTACAACCCGTCCACTCGCAAGCATTTACTTGGTCTGCTCGACCTGCTCGAACAGGCCTTCGAACCCGATAACCAATAGGCCCAGAATGTTCTTCTCCATTGCTCTCTTAATCGTAATCGTCGCCGTTGCCTTTCGTGCCGCACCGCGTGAAACCCAGGAGGATGCCCACATCCACGGCGCGGGACAGATCGGCGTGCTGGCCGCGCTGGCCCTCTTCGGCGTGGACTACTTCACCTCATACTACTACGCCACTGGCGAGATGATGAGCGCCCTGCATCCGTATGGATTGCAGCAGTACGGCTATATCGCCGTCATCGTGATCGCCATCTTCAACGCCATCTTCGGCTTCCTGTATATGTACTCGCTGGGCATCTTCAACGAAGGCGGCGGTTCCTACACCGCCTCCATGCGTTACCTCACCCCGGGCCTGAGCCTGGTGGTGGCGGTGGTGTTGATCCAGGACTACATCTTCACCATCGTGGTCTCGAGTCTCTCGGGCGTGGACCAGCTCCTTTCGCTGACCAACTCCTACAACATGATGTGGCTGGTCCGCTTTGGGCTGGGAGCTTTAATGGCAGGCATCACCTGGTGGTTGACCATCCGCGGGCGAGGTGAATCGTCACGCGTGGTCTTCACCATGTTGGGCGTCTTCGCCATGATGACCATCGTGATGGCGATTGGCCTGTTCATCGCCAAAGGCAATGGCGTCGCCGCCCAGCCGTTCACGGAAGTGGTCAACGCACCCTCCCTATGGGAGGCGGCCTACCGCATGTTGACAGCATCCATGAAGGGCCTGGTGGCGCTGACGGGGCTGGAAGCCATGTCGAACGGCATCCAGTTCGTCAAGAATGAGGACTTCGGCCTGGTCAAATGGGGCAAACAGCACATGCCCAAGTTCAAGGGTTTATGGGAGTTCTACAGCGGCAAGTCAGGCATCGGCCGCATGGTGCAGACCTCGTTCCTGTTTTACGGCGGCCTGACCACCTCCCTGCTTTCTTACTTTGCCGTTCACTTCAACGTCTTCGATGGGACGTTGGGCCGCACCCTGGTCGGCAACCTGGCCTTCATCGGCTTCGGCCAGGTCCCAGGCGGGATCATCCTGTACTGGGCCTATCAGATTCTGGCGGTGGGCCTGCTCTCCGCTGCTTCGATGACCGCCTTCCAGGACCTGCAAGCCACTGCCTGGCGCGACGTGGCCATCGGCGAGATCCCCGAGATCGTGGTGTATCGCAACCCGCAGGGTACGTTCACCCGTTCGGTCACGGCGGGCTTTATCATCGCAGTCGTTATTCAGTTTCTGGTCAAGGGCAACACCAGCGCGGCCATACCGTTCTATGGCGTGGGCGTGTTCATGCCGATCATGGTGATGGGCTTTGCCATCCGCAAACACATCCTGGCGACCTTCACAGGCGCAAAACGCAAATGGGGCGCGTTCGGCGCGGGACTGGCAGGCGCTCTGGCAGCCTTCGTCTTCGTCGGGCAAATCGTCGGCAAATGGCAGGAAGGCGGCTGGGTGGTGCTGATCTCGTTCAGCGTACTGGTATTGGCTGCCAATGCCCTGCTCATCTCGCCCATCGGCCTGCGTGACCCGAAGCAGATCCACCGCATCGTGCGCGAGAAGGCACGCGTGCAGGGAGCCATGGCCTCCATCGTCGAGTGGCAATCTCTCAAGATGCAGGAATATCGCTATTCCGTGCTGGTGGCTGTGACCCGTTTCTTCGAGTTGCTTGGTGTGCGCCGCCCCCTGCGCTTCGAACCTGCGCCCGTGGCCGCGGGTGACTACGACCACGCCTTGCATTCCGACCATCCCGAGGCGCCGTCGCTGCTCGAACCGTATCTCGATCATCCTGAACCCAAGCTGGGCGGCGCTCCGAAGGAAACCGCTCCCTTTGGGAAAGAGTCCTGATCCATCCCACGTCATTGCGAGGATTTACGCCCTCGCAATGACGTCCGTTTTCCATGTCCACTCCCTTTTTCAGCCTGCGTGTTTCCGAGGCGCTCGAAGCACTCGAGACATCCGCCGCTGGGTTATCCAGTGCGGAGGCTGAATCGCGCCTGCAACTCTACGGACCCAACATCCTGACCCAGCAAAAGAAGACACCCGTCTGGGAGCGCTGGCTGCGCGAACTTGCGCATCCGCCCACGCTGGTGTTATTGGCCGTCGGGCTGGCGGCGTTGACCCAACTCGACGGGCTGCTGGCGTTCATCATCTGGAGCATCGTCCTGGTCAACGCGGGCTTTTCCTTCTGGCGCGAATACCGCGCGGAACAGGCCATCGAGAAGCTGCGCGCCATCCTGCCGTCCTTTGCGCACGTGATCCGCGAGGGCGTGGAAAGCTACATCCCATCCAGCGACGTGGTGCCAGGCGACATCCTCGTGCTGGCCGAAGGCGACAATATCGCCGCCGACGCGCGCGTGCTCGAAGAGTACGGCCTGCGCACCAACAACGCCACGCTGACGGGTGAAGCCATCCCCGCGCGCAAGATGGCGGATGCCTCGCTGCAGAGCGGCGTCAGCGAACTGGATCGCCCCAACCTGATCTTTGCGGGTACTTCCGTCGCCTCGGGCACGGGACGAGCGGTGGTCGTCGCCACGGGCATGTCCACGCAATTTGGGCGCATCGCGCGGCTGACCCAGTCCATTGAGGAGGAGCCGACCCCGTTTCAGAAGGAACTCAACCACCTGAGCAAGTCCACGGCCTGGATCGCGCTGGGCATCGGCGCGATTGTCATCGTGGTGGGATATTTCTCGCTCAACTTCCCCGTACATGAGGTCATCCTGCTGGCGCTGGGCATCGTGGTGGCCGTCATTCCCGAAGGGCTGATCGCCACGTTGACGCTTTCGTTGGCGGCAGCCGTTCAACGTCTGGCGCAGCGCGGGGTATTGGCAAAGAAACTGTCCACGGTGGAGAAGCTCGGGCAGGTGTCGGTCATCTGCACCGACAAGAGCGGCACGCTGACCCAGAATCAGATGACGGTACGCGACCTGTGGGTGGCAGGCAAACGCGTCAAGGTCTCGGGCGTGGGCTATGAACCCGATGGAAAATTCTCCCCTGACCCAGGCGGACAGGCCTGGGAAAAAGACATGCTGGGTCTGCTGGAAGTGGCCTCGTGCTGCAACAACGCGCGCGTCAACGCGCCCACGCTCGAACATCCAGGCTGGAGCAGCCTCGGCGACCAGACCGAAGCCGCGCTGAAGGTGGCCGCCATGAAGGACGGCATCACCGAGGAGGCGGTCAACCGCATCCTGCCGCGCATCCACGAGATTCCCTTCGACGCGCGCCGCAAACGCATGACCACCATCCACCGCGAGGTCAACCGTGAGATCGCCTTCGTTAAAGGCTCGCCGCGCGAGGTGCTGCAACTGTGCACTCATATCCTGATCAACAACGAGGTCACGCCGTTGACGAATCAACTGCGGGCCGAGATCATGTCAGTCAACGACGACTATGCCCGCAACGCCCTGCGCGTGCTGGCGCTGGCGCGCCGTGAGCTGCCTCCGCGCGAGGGAGCCTACACCGCCGAGAGCGTCGAGCGCGACCTGACCTTCCTCGGGCTGATGGCCATGATGGACCCGCCCAGGCCGCAGGTCGAGAAGGCCGTGCAGACCTGCCGCGAGGCGAACATCCGCATCGTGATGATCACGGGCGATTATGGCCTGACGGCCGAGTCTGTGGCGCGGCGCGTGGGCATGCTCACCACGCCCAATCCGTTGATCGTCACGGGCGCGGAACTGGACGAATTGTCGGACGTAGCGTTGCAGGAACTGCTCGACCAGGAAGTGCTCTTCGCACGCATGGCCCCCGAACACAAGATGCGACTCGTCTCGGCCTTCCAGGCGCGCGGCGAGGTAGTGGCCGTCACGGGCGACGGGGTCAACGATGCCCCTGCCCTGCGCAAAGCCGACGTGGGCATCGCGATGGGCCTGGTCGGCACCGACGTGGCCAAGGAAGCCGCCGACATCATCCTGACCCAGGACGACTTCGGCGCGATCACCGCCGCCATCGAAGAAGGCCGCGGCGTATTCGACAATATCCGCAAATTCATCACCTACATTTTTTCGAGCAACATCCCCGAGTTGATGCCGTTCATCGTCAAGGCCAATTTCCCGCTCGTGCCGCTGGCGCTGAGTGTCCGTCAGGTGCTGGCCATCGATCTCGGCACCGACCTATTCCCTGCGCTGGCCCTCGGCACGGAGAAACCCGAACCCGACGTGATGAAACGTCCGCCACGTCCGCGCAATCAGCCTCTGCTGGACCGTGGTCTGCTGTGGCGCGCGTTCTGGCTCGGGTCGCTCGAAGCTGCGCTGTGCTTTGCGGGTTTCCTGGCCGTGTTCATTCTGTCGGGCCACATCCATAGATTGGGGCTGGGATTCCTGGCTCCGTTGTCGAGTCTGGTGAACTTCCGCCTGGACATCTCCTTCGAACATGCCATGCTGCTGGCCGCCACGGTCTATCACGCGGGCGTGGTCACGGCCCAGGTGGGCAACGCCCTGGCCTGCCGCTCGGACCGCTCGCGCAGTTCCAACCTGGGCTGGCTGAGCAACAAAGCCCTGTGGATCGGCATCCTGATCGAGCTTCTGGGGATCATCGGCATCATTTACATCCCCGCCCTGGCCAGGTTGTTCCTACATGTCCCGCTGCCAGGTTGGATGTGGATCGTGCTGGGCTCATACGCTTTGGTGTTATATTCGGTGGAGTGGATTCGCAAGGCCATCGTGCGCGGCTGGAAAGACAAGCGCAATCGCAAGATGTCCGCTCTCACGCTTAAAGAGGTTAGACAATGAAAATCATCATCATGGGTTGTGGACGGGTCGGTTCGCACGTCAGCCAGTTGCTGGTGCAACAAGGACATGAGGTCACCGTGATCGACCATGACGCCACCGCGCTGGCGCGGCTGGGCGCGGACTTCAAAGGTCGGGTCGTGCACGGATTGGGCTTCGACCGCAACGTGCTGATCGAAGCAGGCGTGGAATCCGCTGAAGGCTTCGTCTCGGCCAGTTCGTCGGACAACGCCAACATCGTGGCGGCCCGCATTGCGCGCAACATCTTCCGCGTGCCGCGCGTGGTGGCGCGGCTGTATGATCCCGTGCGCGCGGAGGTCTATCAGCGGCTGGGGCTGACCACCATCTCCAGCACCGCCTGGGGCGCGGCACGCATCGTCGAGGTCATCACCCACACCGACCCCGATACGCTTGCCATTTTCCCCGACCGCGGCGCG
>CALFXA010000067.1 GCA_937928015.1 uncultured Anaerolineales bacterium
GAGCCATCGCCGCCCGCGCGGACCTGTTCGATTCGCGCCATGAGACGGCTTTCCGCCTCTTCAACGGATTCAGCGAAGGCCAGCCGTACCTCAGCCTGGACCTGCATGGGGGTACCGTTATCTTTCACGACTACGCCCCCGAAGGGTCCGCGGGGCGGGCGCTGGTCCGCGAGGCTGCCGAGTTCCTTCAGGGACATGCGCGCTTTGCCGGTTGGTTGCGAGCAGGCATCGCCAAATATCGCGGCAGTCCCTCCCCCGAGGAGCGACGCGGCGTTCTGCTCTTCGGTGACAAGCCCGACCGTAAAGTGAAAGAGCATGGCATCTGGTACGCCGTGGATTTGAGCATGAATCGCGACGCCAGCCTATACCTCGACACGCGACATCTGCGTAAATGGCTGATCAAAAATTCGCAGGGAAAAGCGGTGCTGAACACGTTTGCCTATACGGGCAGTCTGGGTGTGGCTGCGATGGCGGGCGGCGCGGCGCGCGCGGTGCAGCTCGACTTGAATCGACAGTTCCTCAACCTGGCTAAAGACTCGTGCTCGCTCAACGGATTTCCCATCCATAAGAATGACTTTCTCGCACAGGATTTCTTCCCTGCCATCAGTAAGTTCAAAAGTACGAATCAAACCTTCGACTGCGTGTTGATCGACCCGCCGTTCTTTTCCTCCACTGCGCGCGGCCGCGTGGACCAGGTCCACGAGAGCGCGCGGCTGATCAACAAGGTCCGCCCGCTGATCAACGACGGCGGCACATTGGTCGCCATCAATAACGCGCTCTACGTCAGCGGACGTGAGTTCATGCAAACACTCGAAGTGCTGTGTGCGGACGGCTATCTCAGTGTTCGCGAGCTGGTTCCTGTGCCCGAAGATTTCGTCGGTTATCACGCCGCGGGTAATTTGATCACCGACCCCGCACCGTTCAATCATTCCACCAAAATTGCAATTCTGGATGTAAAGCGAAAGTAGTGCAAGTCGGCAGACTTGCACTACTTTGACTCTCGTCACAAAGCGCGCTGATCGGCCGCGCGCGCGTGGGCTTCGAGTCCCTCTGAGCGGGCAATAAGCGCGGCAGATTTCGAAAGTTCCTGCCCGACCGATTCATCCAGGGCGATCAGGCTGATGATGTGCACGAAGTCCCACACGTTGAGCGGGGAGGCGAAGCGCGCCGTGCCGCTGGTGGGCATGACGTGACTCGGCCCTGCAATGTAATCGCCCAGCACCTCGAACGAGTACTCGCCCATGAAGATGCCGCCCGCCGACATGACCTTCTCGCTCCAGGCCCACGGGTTTTGAACGGCCAGACACAAATGCTCGGGGCCGTAAGCGTTCGAGAGTTCCACGGCTTCGGCCAGGTCTTGGGTCACCACGATGCCGCTGCGGTCTTTGAGTGATTGCGCCACGATTTCGGCGCGTGGCAGGGTTTCCATCTGCCTGCCGACCTCCACTTGCACGGCTTCGGCCAATTTTTGCGAGGGTGTCAACAAAATGGCGGAAGCCAGCACATCGTGCTCGGCCTGAGCCAGCAGGTCCGCAGCGACCCAGGCAGGCCTGGCGAACTCGTCTGCGACGACCACGGTTTCGGTTGGACCTGCCAGCCCGTCGATGCCGACCACGCCGAAGACCTGTTTCTTGGCCAGCGTGACGAACAGGTTGCCAGGGCCGAAGATCTTGTCCACAGCGGGGATGGATTCGGTGCCGTAGGCCAGCGCGCCGATGGCCTGTGCGCCGCCCATCGCGTAGACCTCGTCTACGCCGATCAGGGCGGCGGCGGCCAGGATGATCGGAGCGATTTCACCCGTCCCGCGCTGGGGCGGGACGGCCAGCGCGATCTCCTTGACGCCCGCCACCTGGGCAGGCACCGCCGACATCAACACACTGGAGGGCAGGGGCGCCGTCCCGCCTGGCACGTAGACTCCCACGCGGCGGATGGGGCGGATGAGTTGCCCGAGCACGCCGCCCATGTCCTGCGTCAGCCAGGAGATCAGCGGTTGTTTCTTGTAGAAGGTGGCGATGCGCTCGGCGGCCAGTTCCAATGCGGTGCGCTCTTCCTTGCTGATGGAAGCCAGTGCGGCCTGCAAGGCTTCGCTCGGGACGCGGAAAAGGCTGGGGGATTTGCTGTCCAACTTCTCGGTCCAGACGCGAAGCGCGAAATCGCCCTGGGTGCGGACGTCGCGCAGGATGCGAGTGACCGCCTCGTTGGGCGAAATCCGCTCGCCGAAGGTCGCCTCGATGCGGTCTAATACGGAAGCGGGTACATCCTCGTCGCCCAAAGGCACGCGGCGCAGGATGGTCTTGCGAGCAGTGGTAGAGTCTAGAATGGAGATCATGTCACCTCGGAAAACAAAAAGCTCCCGCTGGAGCGGGAGCCTGGGATTCGATACGCTGGGGTAAGATGCGCGTCTAAGCCGCCCGTCCAGAACGGAGGGTGTTGGTATGATGACGGGGATGCATCTGGTTGCGCATTGGGCCGTATTCTATGGAAAACGGGTATGATTGTCAAGGTGCAATTTTGGGAATGAGGCTGAAGAATGAATGGTGAAACGAATCTAAAAAAACTTTTGCAAAGTATGCAGCCTGAGCGCAACGCGGGTGAATATGTCTTTTGTACACTGGATTCATCCACGCAATTAGCGGACGTGACCCCGTTGGGCTTTTTCCGCGAGAAAGAAGGGGTGACGGTTATCCTCCCGAGAGCGGATGCCGATACAGCGGGCCTGTCCTACGCTGGGACCTTTGCCTGGCTCACATTGACGGTGCATTCGTCGCTCGAAGCGGTCGGCCTCACGGCGGCCTTTTCCCGCGCTCTGGCCGAGGCGGGGATCAGTTGCGACGTGGTAGCCGCGTTTTATCACGACCACATTTTCGTGCCCGTCCACGATGCGGAGCGAGCGTTGACCGCGCTGCGCGCCCTGTCAGAGCAGGCTGGGTTGTAAGCGGCCAGCTACCGAGGACGGCGCGCAGTTCATTGAGTTGTTTGGGCGAAGAGGGAAATTGGAGGTAGCACAAGATTCCTTGTGCTGCGCTTAATACTCTGCGTACACTGAATCGACAATCCCCACGATCACCGAGATCACGCACGCGTCGGGATTCTTCAGCGCCTGACGCGCGCCGTTGCCTTCGCGGTTGATCAGCACGGTGTCGCCGATGCCTGCCTGGGTGTTGTCGAGCGCGATGAAGTCATCTTCGGGCGCGGAGGTTTCGCCTTCCAGCGTCAATGGCTGGACAACCAGCAGGCGGCGGTTCTTGTAGTCTGGGTGGCTGATGGTGGTGACGATGGTGCCGACAACTTTAGCGAGGATCATTGGGTCTCTCTTGCTTACCTGTCCTTCGACTGCGCTCCCTGACGGTTGCTCCGCTCAGGACGAAGATGATCGATTATGAAAACTGATTACGTCCGCGCCGCAGGGTGATGTCGTATTCGCCATCCGCGCGGACTTCGAGCTCGTCTACGATGCCCACCAGGGCCAGGTCAATGGGCACGAATTTTTCGATGGGCATAGCCAGGGCGGCCTCGCGTGAGCGTACCATGACGCACAGGTCACCAATGCCCGCGTCCACCACGTCCGCGGCGACTTGCAGCGCGCCGAGCGGTTCGAGTTTCTTGTTCAGCGGCTGGACGATAAGCAGCTTGAGGCCCTCGGTGCCAGGATATTTCAGCGTGCAGATCGCGCTGCCTTTGACTCGGCCGAATAGCATTATTTCAATCCTGTGCTGATGAGGACGCGCCGAATGATTGTATCCAGCAATTGCGGGTCGATCTGATTCCCGAGGCGGGCATTGACCGCGGTGCGGATGCGTCCCGCCAACGCCGAGTCCTTTAACGGGTCGGCTTGCGGGGCAGGAGCTTTGCCCATGACGGGGGCAGGCTTCGGGGCGGACGAGGTCCCCACACTGGAGAGGTAGGGACGCATCGGGGCGCTGGGCGGCTGGTCGGGGACTGCCGTCAGTAGGGAGATTCCCAATCGCTTGGCTTTTTCGTAGGCCATCTCGGTCATCTGGATGTTGTCATCCAGTTGCAGCGAGCGCACGCCCGAGTCGTACAGTTCGACGACATCTTTTTCGGTGTAGAACTTCTTGACCATGCGGACCTCAGGACTTGCGGAAGACGACCTGACCATCGACTTCGAGTGAGTCGATGATCGACATGATGACCGAGTCGACGGGCGTGTCTTTGGTGATGTTGGTCTGACGCGCGGAGGAGCCCGCGGCGGTCAGCACCAGGTCGCCGATGCCCGCGTCGACGGTGTCAACCGCCACGTAGGGTTTGCCGAAGGCTTCGCCCTTTTCGTCGGTCTGGCGCAGGATGAGCAACTTGCGGCCGTGGAGCTTTTCATCCTTGATGGTGGAGACGGTGGTGCCGATGACTTTTGCGATCAACATGGTGTGCTCCTAATACGCCTTCGCGGCGGCGGGTTCTTTGACGGGGGGCTTGTCCTTGCTGGGACCCTGGATGATCTTGACGCCTGCGCTGGCACCGATACGCGTGGCGCCAGCCTTGATCATGCTTTCGGCATCTTC
>CALFXA010000068.1 GCA_937928015.1 uncultured Anaerolineales bacterium
GATGGCATCCGCAAGATGGATAAAATCGCCGTCGCCTTGATCCTGGCCTCTGTATTCATGAACTTCATCGGACTATACATCATGTTCAAAGACACCTTCAAAATCAGTTGGTTCGACATGTGGACCCAAACCCTGCTGCACCTGGTGGGGCTGCAATGAGCTTGTCCCGACCCAAGCGCTGGATCGTGCCGCCCGTCCTCACCCCCGAAGCGGATTCGGCCCTGGCGCCGTTTCCGCCCATCCTGCGGCAGATCCTGTTCAACCGCGGCTATGCGGACCCCGCCGAGGCGCAGGCCTTCCTTGACGCGCAACCCAATTTCGACACCGATCCTTATCAGATGACGGGCATGCAGGCCGCAGTGGAGCGCATCCTGTCGGCCCTTGACCATCGCGAGCCGATTGCCATCTACGGTGACTACGACGTAGACGGCGTAACCGCCACGGCCTTGTTGGTGGAAGTGTTGCAAGCCCTGGGCGCGGACGTGCGCGGCTACATCCCCAATCGCTTCGAGGAGGGGTACGGCCTGAACAAAGAGGCGCTCGACCACCTCCAAGCCGACGGCGTCAAGCTGGTCGTCACCGTCGATTGCGGCATCCGTTCGCCCGACGAGGCCTGTCATGCACGTGACATCGGCCTGGACCTGATCATCAGTGACCATCATCACCCCGCCGAGGGCGACCTGCCGCCCGCGCTGGCCGTCATCAACCCCAAGCAACATGGCGACGCCTATCCCGACAAAGACCTGGCGGGCGTGGGTATCGCCTACAAGCTGGCCGAGGCATTGGTGATGGGCGGCGGCTTGAAGATGGAAGACGGCCGTTGGGCTGTGGACGGCGGCCGCCCGCTGCTGGAGGGCGCTCTCGACCTGGTGGCGCTCGGCACCGTGGCGGACCTGGCCCCGTTGGTGGGCGAGAACCGCGGGCTGGTGCGGCGCGGCCTGAATCAGATGCGCCAGACCCAGCGCCAGGGACTCTTCTCACTGGCAGGCGTAGCGGGCCTGGACTTGAAGAAGGTCAACGCGGGAAACATCGGCTTCAACCTGGGTCCACGTCTGAATGCGGCGGGCCGCCTGAAGGAGGCGCTGGCTGCCTTCGAGCTGCTCACCACGCAGGACGTCTTCCGCGCGGGCGAACTGGCGCAGGTACTCAACCTTCAAAATACTGAGCGCCAGCGCATCACGCGCGAGATGCAAGTCAAGGCAGAGGAAATTGCGCTGGCCAAGGCGGAGGAAAAGCATTATCTGCTCTTCGCTGCCGACGAGAATTTCAACTCGGGCGTGATCGGCTTGGCTGCTTCGCGCCTGACCGAGAAATATTACCTGCCCGCGGTCGTGGCGTCGCAGGGTCCCGAGGAGACACGCGGCTCGTGCCGCTCGATCCCTGAGTTCCACATCACGGATGCACTCGACCAGTGTGCAGACCTGCTCGTCCGTCACGGCGGTCATGCCGCGGCGGCGGGATTCACCGTCCGCAACGGGAACCTGCCCGAGTTGGTGGAGCGGCTGACCTCCATCGCCAGGAAAAAACTCGACGGCCAGGACCTGCGTCCCACGCTGACGGCCGACGTCGAGGTTCGTCTCAGTCAACTGCGCCCCGAGTTGATTCAGGTCCTCAGCCGCCTCGAACCGACGGGCTACGGCAACCGTGAGGTGGCCTTCGTGGCGCGGGATGTCAAGGTGCGCGCCTCGCGCACGGTCGGCGCGGATAGCAAACATCTCAAGTTGGTGGTCGAGGACGAGCGCGGCTACAGCCACGATGCCATCGGATTCAACCTGGGCGAATGGCAGAAAGACATGCCGCCGCGCGTGGACCTGCTGTTCACCTACGAGGTCAACGAGTACAACGGGCGCATCGGTTATCAGTTGAATTTGAAAGACATCAAAGCGACAGGCGCAACGGAATAGAGATTGCCCTTCGACTTCGGGCCTCGCAACTTGCCTTCAGCCCTCCGCTCAAGATAAATAAAAAACCAGGCCAGCAAATGCTGGCCTGGTTTTGATTCGGAGGTTATCCTTTTTGCACGGGCAGGCTGAGACGGCGCCAGGCGTGCATACCGCCCGCCACATCCGTGACCTTGTAGCCCGCCTTGATGAGCATCTTGGCCGCGGACCTACTGCGACTGCCCGATGCACAAATGCAGACAATCTCGCGGTTGGTGGGCAATTCGCTCATGCGGCGCTGCAATTCGCGCAGGGGAATCAGCCGCGCACCCGCGATGTGCATTTGACGGTACTCCTCGGGCTGGCGCACGTCCAGCACGATGGGATGCTTGCCGACCTTGAGCCGCTGGCTCAATTCCTCGGCGGTGATGGAAGGGATCGAAGGTCCAAAGAGGGAATCGAGAAAACCCATGAAAATCTCCAGTGTGAAATGTCGGCTTATTGTACTCCAGTGCGCGGAGGATTGCTTCAACTGTCTATGCTTGGCTTCGCAATAAAATCTAGAAACTACGGACCCCAGCGCGGCTGGTAGTAGGCAGGGCGGCTGGAATATCAATGGCAATGCAAACAGCTACCAGATGCGGTTCGCGCCCTTATCCTGGACGATCAACGGTTGCGAAACGAAATCTTCTGGTTCGTATTCGACTGCTGAACACACCCCCTTGACGTATTGCACTGACACAGCTCAATGGTTCAACTATCCGAAGCTATAAGGGAGATTTTTGTCCATCCACAAACAGGTCGCATGGTGGTATAACGCAGGAAAATCTCAAATATTGGGAAGGAAATTCAGCATGTCCGTCATTGTCATTTGCCCCGCCTGTCAAACCGAAAACCCCGGCAGCCTATTGCTGTGCCAAAAATGTCAGGGCAGCCTGATCGGCGTCGAGCGTCGGGAAGTTGCCGACACCAATTCGGAGGTATCCTCCGCGCCACTGACTTCAACCACGGAGTCCGTACCTGCCACTGTGCAGGATGTGGACGCACTCGAAGCGGAGGTCTTCAGAAATCATGAGGTCATGCTTGGAAAGATCCGCTCGTGGGCGATGTGGTCTCTTGCGCTGGGCGGAATCCACCTGGTAACGTCAGGATTCTTAAGCGCGCCGTGGGGTATTCTGTTGATCCTGGTTGGACTAGCCTCCTTCTTCTTCCAGTCGGCCTCCATGTTCGTCATCTACGCTGCCACCCTAGCCTGGGCTGCAATCTCGAACCTAACCAGTTTCCAGATCGGCTGGGTGGGTTTTGCGTTGTATCAGTTCTTCCTTGTATATCAAATCATCCGACAGTACCGCCTCTTCAGCACCACCGAACAGGAATACCAGCGTATCGTCACGAGCGCGCCAAGCAAGACCAGACATGCCCCGCGCTTCTTCCCGTGGTTTGCTTCTCTGTTCGGCTGCTCATCGATCCTTGGTCTCATTCTGCTGTTCGTGACCGTGCTTATAGTGGTGGCTGGCACAGGCAGTGGCGACAATATCCCCAATTACTTCGGCTTTCTGGAAGGGCTGATGGTCAATTTCGGCATCTTGGGCGTCGCGCTCGGGCTGGCCTCGCTGCTGTCGAAGTACAATCTCAAGGCCCTGGCCATCCTCGGGCTGGTTGGCGGCGCATTGACGGTTATACTGGAATACTTACTGTTGTACCTATTATAGGAATTTCTTCTCATTCTTTACACGTTTTATCGTCGACAACCAAATAACCGAAAGGATCGATCATGTCCACACCCGTCTCCCCTGTTCTGGAATTGCGCATCGCGGTCACAACCCGCGACTATGAGCGATTGGTGAAGTTTTATTGCGATGGGCTGGGGATCGAACCCGCCCAGGTCTGGGAAAATGGTCAGGGCCGCGCGCTCATGCTCGACCTGAATCATGCCGCCCTGGAAATCTTCGACGAGACCCAGGCGCAGACCATCGACCAACTGGAAGCGGGCCAGCGCGTCAGCGGTCCCATTCGTTTTGCCTTGCAGGTGCCCGACTTGCAGGCAGCCATGGAACGCCTGCTCGCCCACGGAGTAAAATTGGTCTATCCGCCCGTTCTGACGCCGTGGGGTGATTATAATGTCCGCATGGAAGATCCCGACGGGATGCAGATCACATTGTTTCAATCCTCTGAAAAGGGTACATAACACGAACCCATGAACCTAACCAGCCTCAACTGCCCGAATTGCGGAAATCCCCTGCCGCAGAACGCCATGTCGCGCCAGCCGTTCAAGTGCCAGGCCTGCGGGTCCCTGCTCATCATGACCCCCGTCGAGGAGAGGAACCAGGCCAACGTCTGCGGCCAGTGCGGGGCGATCAACAGCCCCTTCCAGCGCTACTGCACCCAATGCGGCGAAAAACTGACGGTGGATTGTCCCATCTGTTACCGCACCAATCCCGTCGGCACGGAATATTGCCAGAACTGCGGTGTCAACATCCAGGAGGAGATTCTGCGCCGTGAGGCCTGGTATGGCCTGAAAAAGGTCAACGACGAGAGACGCAAGGCTGCCCTGATGCAGGCCACTCAGACCGAGCAACGCAACGAAATCAATCGCCTGCTCTCCGATCTGGATGAGCCCAGCCGCCACGCCTTTGCCATCTTCAGCCTATGCCAGATCGGGAGCGCCGCCGTCGAACCGCTGATCGAGACCATGCGGCAGGACACCGATCCCGATGCCCGCTACGCCTCGGCCCGCGCCCTCGGCATGATCGGTGACCCCAAGGCCATTCCCGCTGTCACCGCCGCCCTGACCGACCCCGAGCCTGCCGTGCGTTACTGCGCCGTCGAAGCCCTGTCGGCGCTAAAGGCCACGTTCGCGCGGGCGGAGATCAAGAAATTGCTGGCGGACAAGTATCTGTGGGTTCGCGAGCGCGCACAGAAGACACTGGACGAGTTGAATCATGCTTGATCTGGTCGAACTTTTCTTCCGCTACTTTTGTTTCCTGGCTTGCGTCTCGACCTTGCTCAATTTATGGGTGCTCAGGGATAGAATTTCCTTCTCGATAAAAATCTTTCTAGCTTCCTACACGGTCATTTTTCTCGTGTGGGGATTGTTCCAGGTCATCGGCGGCTATCGCTCTTTCCTCTTTGTAATTCTTCCCCCAAAAGAGCATCCATTGGTTGTAGTTTTCTGGCTGATTGAATTTGTCTGGCTATGGGGAAGCGCGATTTGGGTCCTCTGGAAAGGTGGGGCCGAAGAATTGGCAAAAAGCAGCACTACACTAAAGCGCGCCAGAACTCCACAATCCATCAAACAGTTCTTTGCCGTGAGCAGTTTACTCTTTCCCATCCTGGTTATTCTTGGATTTGTAACTGGTGTCTTCAGCAAATTTGCTGCCGACCTGCCGATATTTTAAGTCCGCGGGTTAGCCCCCTGCGCGGATCACCGCAGTCCTCAAAATATCAGTCATCGATGCAAGGAAGGATGCATTATTTACAAGAGTCAGAAGAAGAAAAGCAAATAGAACGGGCATATACCAATGCTGTTTTAAAAAGATAGACAACGACAGGAAGACAAAGAGGACCAGGGCATAAGCCAGATGGGGAGTATATAAGAAGAGTTCATTACCGTATAAAACGTGCATGGAGAAATTGAATACCAGCATCAAAGCCAGCGCAAGCAGAGTGCGTTCATATCCAGTCCGCTTCCATAGCTGATATACGAACGAAATTACACTTACACCTATCAAAAAGACCCAGAAATAAGCAATGCCCGTGCTTAATAGACCTTCGTATTGTCCAATCTCCTCGACGATCTTCTTTCTCGGTGTCAGCACTTCCGTGTAGAACCAAAATCGTGGATACACTGTTCGATCTGTCAACACCACAGGACGGGGAGCCACCTCACTATAAATAAGCAATTCCCGAATCGTCAATTGAATACGAGAAGCAGATACCGAATGAAAATTCGTCTGTTCCGTCCCCATCGTTGCAGGAATGATGAACAAGGGATTAGACCTTGGATATACGATGTTATTCACCAAGGATAGCACGACAACAAAAGAAACTACCATCGCGCCAAAGCGAAACGTCCATTTGACATCGGGCTTGAATACAAACAAGGAGAGAACATTTTGTACCAGGTTTGTGATCGTGATTCCCATGGTCATAACACCGAGAGAAACCAGGACAGAAAAGGGTGTTTTTTGATCCTGCAGAGCCACGAGGAATAACAATAAAAGCAATGCCGAAAAAATATAAGTTTCCACCAAGGCACCGAACATAATCTGAGTGGTGGAAATACCGAAGATAGCGGCAATCAACAGGGCATATGACTGGTCCTGCGTAACTTTCCACGCCGCCTGCCAAACTAAAAAGACGCAGGCCGCGCCAGCCGCGGCGGTCACGACCAGAGCGGCGAGGGTCCAATTCCCCGCCAGAAGCACTCCAGCCAAAGCCACAATGGGTCTTAAAATGAGTAGTGCAGTCGGATGCATAGAACGCCAGTAAGGGTCGGCCCAGTGCAGTGTCGACAACCTGATGCGCCAGGTGTCGGCGTCGCTATCGAAGAACATATCGTCCCCCCCGTAACGCTCCAAGTTAAAAATATTCGCCATTGCAAAATAGGAGATGAAGAACAGGAGCGCAAGCAAAATGGCCGCATGATGTGTCTTGAAAAAACAAAAAACCTTTGACTCGCGCCAGGCTGTCCAGGTCGAACTGCCACGCAAGGAAAGGTATGTCCAAGCCAACCAAGGTATGATGATCAAAGTCAAAAGGATACTGAACAAACCAGCCGAGACAGGCAAAGATGCCAAGCCAGGATTCGCGGCATGCAGGAAGGAGATATAGAACCAGGTACAGGTCAGGGCAAATACAAGGACCGCACCAAGCACCAGCCATTCCCAGACCGTCTTGCGCCTCAACATAACAAAGAAAAAGAACAGGCCCCCACCGAGGTTTAAAGCCAGTATGACCAGGAGGTAACCGAGAGAATCTTGTAAGATGGTCAACAGAAAACTTAGCAAAAAGATATTGAATGAACCAACGGCAACTCCCGCCAAAATCAACGAGGGAATCTGTTTATTTACCAGGAACCAATCCACAGCCTTGAGGGTTGGAAAGAAAAGCAACAGGCTGGCAATCCACCCAGCAGCAAAAACAATGAGCCGCATAAAGAGCGGAGAATCCCATGTCAGCAAAACCAGCATGCCCGCGGTCAAGGCCGCCCATACGGCCAATCCCAAACGAACCCTTGGTGAAATCTCCATCCACAACCGCATAAAATTCTCGGAAACCTGAAGAAGCAAAAATGTGAAAGCTCCCGCAGGGACGCCAATCAGCAGGAACTGCCCCATAAATGGATACTTTTGTAAATCCAAGAGGAAGAAGGCCAAAGCGGCCGAAAGAATTAAACCCATCACCGTACAAAGCACAATTTTGCTGATAAAACGCATATAAAATCGCCTGTCCTTCTTCATTTCCGTCCGTAAAACATGGTCTTGGGATTATAACAAGGTACTTTCACCCATGTAAGACCCTACTCACAGGCTACGTCTACACGACATGACCACTCGAACCATCTCCCAAATTATCGAACCACAATTTGCCATGGAAGGCGCGGGCGTCTTACTGCGACGCTCCATCGCTCCGCGTCCCAGCAACGAATACGACCCCTTCCTGCTCTTCGACCACTTCGCCTTCAATGACCCGCTCGAAGGACCCATCCGCGGCTTCCCCATGCACCCGCACCGCGGCATCGAAACCGTCACCTACATGCTCGACGGCGCCACCGCCCATCGCGACAGCCTGGGCAACAGCGGCGTCATCGGCCCGGGCGACGTGCAGTGGATGACCAGCGGCCGCGGCATCCTGCACGAGGAAATGCCCCGCCGCAGCGAGACCAGTGGCGTTATCTACGGCTTCCAACTGTGGGTCAACCTGCCCGCCGCCCAAAAGATGGGACAGCCGCGCTATCAAGAGGTCAGCGCCGAGACGATCCCCACCGTGAAGAAGGATGGTGCGACCATCCGCCTCGTGGCAGGTGAGATCGATGGCGTGCGCGGACCTGTGACCGAGATCGCCGCCTCCCCGCTCTACATGGACGTCAAGTTGGATCCCGCTTCGAGATTCGTGATGCCCGTCCCAAGCGGACACACCGCCCTGGCTTATGTCTTCGAAGGCAGCGGCCGCTTCGGCGCCGACGGGGAAACGGTGGCAGCCGTCCGCATGGTGGAGTTCGGAGACGGCGACCAAGTCGAGGTCCAGGCCGAAGCGGAGGGCGTGCGCTTCATGCTCATCGCGGGCGCGCCGTTCAAGGAGAAGATCGTCCCGTATGGCCCGTTCGTCATGAACACGGTCGAGGAAATCCAGCAGACCTTGGCCGAATTACGAAACGGCACGTTCATCCAATAATCCTCGTGATATAAATTGTCGGGGCGACCTCTGGGATCGCCCCGACATTCTTTTTTTGGAGGGACCATGTCACAGGTGATCTACGGCGAACGGCTCGGCAGAGAAGGCAAGCTCCGCGTGGGATGCAGCGCGGCCATCTTCGACGCGGCACGCGAAAAGGTGCTGCTGACCCAGCGCACCGATAACGGCCGTTGGTGTCTGCCGGGCGGCGGCCTCGACCCGGGTGAGTCGGTCGAGGAGGCCTGCATCCGCGAGGTATGGGAGGAGACAGGCCTGCATGTGCGCGTCACGCGCCTGATCGGCGTGTATAGCGACCCCAACCAGTTGGTCCTCTACAACGACGGCTACAAGGCTTTCTTCGTGGTGATGTCCTTCGAGGCCGAAATCGTCGGCGGCGAGTTGGGCTTGAGCGACGAGACCACGGCCTTTGGCTATTTCTCCCTGGCCGAGATGGATTCCATGCCCATGCATGGCCGTCACCAGCAGCGCGTGGTGGATGCGTTGTTGAATCAGCCCGAGGCGTTGATTAAATAAATCGTAGGGGCGACCCGACGGGTCGCCCCTACGATTGCAAAAACGGCAATACCGCCCCCACAACCTCCTGCGCGGCGGTCTGCGGCGCGGAATGGTTGGCGCAAATCAGCCTGTCTCGGGCAGAGAGGCGGCGCGGATGATCCATGATGCGGTCCTGGCTGCCCCATATGAACAGGCTTGGGAGGCTGGGCAGGTAGAAGGTCCGCGCGCCGCCTTCGGGCAGGGAGCGCAGGGTCGCCTTGAGCACGTCCACAGGCTGGGACGTAATCTCGTCGAACCAGGGAGTCAGCAGTTCGCGGTGGCGGAAATTCAATCCCAACAAGTTGATCAAAAAACGAATCCGCGGGCCAGACAAAATCCAATTCCCCAAAGACGGAAGGGCCTGATCCAGCCGCAGTGCGGCGCTGAAACTGAGGGCCTTGTACCACGCCGTCTGCGCAGGGCAGAGAAAGACCGCGCGCTCGACGTGCTCATAGTGGCATTGCAAGTACTGCTCGGCCACACGCGTGCCCGAAGAGTAGGCAAACACTGTCCAGCGCTCGAAGCCCAGAGTCGCCCGCAATGAGTCGAGCTCCTCGACGGCGCAGTCGAGGTAGGGCATGGCGCCGTCGGAAGCGGGCGAGCGCCCGATGCCAGGCATTTCGGTCAGTATCAGGGTAAAATGGTCACGCAGGTACGGTCTTAACTCCCGCCAGATATTGAAAGAGATCCCGAACCCGTGGATCAACACCAGCGGCGGACCGCTGCCATCCAATTCATAATTGAGCATTCAAGCATCCATGAAAAAAATTTTGATCTTCGTTTCCCGCACAGGCGGCGGTCACATCAGTCTGGCCGAGGCCCTGCGAGACATGCTGACCGACCGTTACGAAGTCACCTTGATCGACCCACAACCGAGCATCATCCACTGGCATTACCGCACCGTCAGCCGCCACGCATTGTGGATGTGGGAAGCCGAGTTCAAACTCTCGGACGGACGCCGCCGCGCGCGGGCGGCGCACGCCGTCTCCAGCCTGATCCTGGCCGAGCGCGTGGCCCGCGCCCTGCGTCAAACCGACCCCGACCTGGTCATCAGCACCTATCCGTTCCTCACCTCCGAGGTGACCTTTGCCATGCGCCGCTGGAAACTGGACCGCCCCTTCGTGATGCTGTTCTCCGACCCGAACGGGGTCCACTACTCGTGGCTGACGGAGAAACGCGCCACCGTGACCTTTGCGCCCACCAGGGAAACCTATCGGCAGGCACTGGCGGCAGGCTTCGACCCAGGCCACATCTACTTCACGGGCTGGCCCGTGCGCGGACAATTCTATCACGCCGACCCATCCGCCCGCGACGAGACACTGATGCGCCTCGGGCTGGACCCGCGCAGGTTCACGGTCTTCGCCCAGGGCGGCGGAGAGGGAGCGGCCAGGTTCGCGCGCACGGTCGAGAGTCTGATGGCGCTGGAGAATGTGCAG
>CALFXA010000069.1 GCA_937928015.1 uncultured Anaerolineales bacterium
GACGGGTGGGCGTGGGAGGCGCAAAAGCTGGTCGGGTTGCGGACCGTCACCGCGTACGGACGGGCGTCGGGGTCCATGGCGTCGATCTCTGGCTGGCTGTCGTCCGCGCGGTGCGGACCAATATTGCCCTGCACAAAGATCTGCGTGCCAAAGATCTTCTTGCTGGCCACGTCGATGCTGTATTTGTTGGGGTCGGTATCCGCGCCTGCCTTGAAGTAGTTCGCCACGAAGTTGACGGGGATGACGGTCAGCTGGCCCTGCATGTCCACGTGACTGAAGGAGCCAAGCGGGTTGTAGGCCACGTTGTTGACCACGTCCACCACACCACTGGTCGAGACGAGCGGATTGCGTTCGCCATTATGCGCCATTAGATTGTGGTGAAAAGACAGGTTCCGTGCACCGGGCTGGTCCTTGTTCTCGTCGCTGGCATAGCCGCCGAGCAGCGCCCCTTTGCTGTGACAGCCCTTGGGATGAATGCTGCAATTCAACCCCTCGGAGAAAATGTTCCACTGAACGGAAAGGTCATGCACGTCGTACCAGGTCATTAGGTCGCGGTTGACGGCCCAACTGACCGAGTTGTGGTCGAGCACGATGTTGTAGGTGTCGTGCGAGTTTGTCGACAGTACCGCGATCCCATCGCTGACGGAAGGCGGTCCCGCGCGGATGGTCAGGTAGCGCACCACCACATCGTGCGTCTCGATCATCAGGATGGCGTCGATGTCGGGCGACATGCCGCGCAGGGTGATCCCCGCGCCGGGCGCGGTCTGGCCTGCGATGGTCAGGAAGGGATGCGTGACCTTCAGGTCCGATTGCAGCTCGATGGTGCCCGCCACACGGAAGACCACCATCCGCGGACCCTCGGCCTCAACCGCCGCCCGCAGGGATCCTTCACCGCTGTCGTTGAGGTTGGTCACTTCGAGCACAGCGCCACCGCGTCCGCCCACTGTTGTGGACCCGAAGCCCTCCGCCCCGGGGAAGGCGGGCAGTCCGCCCGTGGGCTGGGTCGGCGGTGGAGTGGACGGAGTCACCGTCGGGGCGGGCTGGCAACTCCCAGTCAGGCCGAGGAGCAGGAGGGCCGTCAGAAGCCGCATCCAAATTGCTTTCATCCATGCCTCGCTCGAAGCTCAATCCACGAATGCGATCACGGGCGGTTGGTTCGCAGCCGCGTGTTTCTCGGCCAATGCTGCCAGCCTGCGGTCGCGGATGATGCTGCCTTCGATCACGATCAGGTTGAGCACCACCCAGGTCAGCGTGCGAAACTCCCACGAAAGCGACAGGACGCCGATCACCCAGGTGAAGAAGACCGCCAGCCACAAGCCTGCATTCCCGTTGGGCAGGTTGGCCGCTTCATGGAAAACGATGACCAGCATCAGGAAAAAGAGCAGGAAACCGAACGTACCCGTCTCGGTAGCCACCGAGACAAAGGTATTGTGCGCCGCCGACCCGATGGCCATGTCCAGGGCACCGCTGCCGATGCCGAAGAAGGGATGGGCCGCCAACAGCTTGATCGAATCGAGCCAGAGCGCCACACGCCCGCCCAAATCCCCCGCCTCGATGGAAGACCCCAGCGTGGACAGGCGGCTGGTCACCGAGGAAGGCACGAAAGGCAACAACATCAGGGCCGCCGCCAGCAGAATCGCGAATATCTGCATCTTACGGTTGAGCGGGATCTTGCCCGTCGTCACCAGAAAGATCCCAAATGGGACGATGGCGATGAGGGAGGTGCGCGACCCCGTCAGGATGATGGCGAAGACCGCCAGCGGGATGAAGGCCAGGTTCAATAATTTCCAGAACAGACCCTTTGCGCCTTTCCCCGCAACGAAGAACAACTGCATTGCCAGCGGCAGGCCGATCATCAAAATCAACGCCAGGTCCACGGCGTTGACGCCTGTGGCGCTGTAACGGCCTTCATAAGCCACCGCCACCGTCCCACTGGCATAGTTATATAGGGCACTGGCAACCAGCACGTACGCGCCCAGCACGTAGGCTTGAAGGCCCGCCATCAAGTGCTCGGATGTTTCGAAGAACTCCCAGAAGATGAGCAGCAGCAGGAAGATCTGGCTATAGGTCTTGATGCGCTGAACGGTGGTATCGACGTCGGGGCTCCAGAATATGCTGGCAAAATTCCACAGGAAGAAAATCAGCACCAGGGCATGGAAGGCATGCGGCTTGCGGAAGCGGCCTTCGAGCAGGATGGTCGCCATCCATAACCCAGCCACCACCAGCCCCATCGCACGGGCCAGCGAGCCCAGCGACGAGACCGAGATGCTGTCTTCCCAGGGGATTGTAAAGATGAGCAGGACCGAAGCCCAACGGGCAATGTTTCGCATGTCTATGCCTTGAAGAGGATATCCAGATAGCGGTCGACGATGAAGTCGAGCTCGAAGCGTTCCCAACTTTCATGGGGCGGACGTCCCTGCCGCGCCTGCATGGACCTTTCGATGGCCTCCGCCAAACGGAACGGATTCTCCACCGGGACCAAGTCGCCGAAGCGCCCGTCCTGAAGGATCTCGCGCGAGCCGCCCGGGCAATCCGTGGCGACGATGGGCGCACCCAGGCAGAGCGCCTCCACCAACACGGTGGGCAATCCCTCCCAGCGCGAGGATAGGACAAACACCTTCGAGCGCAACAGATACGGGTACGGATTTTGCACGAAGCCTGCCAGACACACGTCTGCGCCCAGGCCCAGGTTGGCGATGAGGGCCTCCAGCGCAGGCCGCTCTTCGCCATCGCCGAGGATCAACAGCCGCGCGGGCTGGTTCTTGCGCACGAGGGCGAAGGCGCGGATCAGCACGTCGAAGGCCTTCTGCTCGGTCAAGCGCCCGATGGACAGAATCACGGGCGGCTCACCCACCGCGAACCACGGATGGTCGAGCGGCATGTTCGCCTTGGTCATCAACTCAGGGGTGACGATGGGATTGTGGACCACCTGCACCCGCTCGGTGGACAGAGCTGCCGTCTTGACCAACTCGCTTGCCACCGCGCCCGAGACGGCGATGATCGCATCGGCCCAGGGATAGAACTGTCGGGCCAGGCTCGGGTAGGCCTGCCAGCGCAGGTCCGTTTTGTGACGCACCACGGCAGCCAGGGTGTTGTGTTCGGTCAACACCAAGCGTTTGGGAAATCCGCACAGCTTGCGGGCCCAGACCGCCACCAGGTTGGCGTACAAAGCGGAGAGCATCGCGGCAGGGCGCTCGCGGCGAAGGTAGGTCGTCAGCGCGGGGACGCTGCTCAACACGCGCGGTGCCTTCAAATCCACCAGCCGCACACCGTCGGGGACTTGCGGCATGTACGGTCCTTCGGCGCGCGCCAACACCAGGTCCACGGGATGGCCGCGGGCGACGACGCCCGCCGCAAGGTTGAGCATCACGCGTTCCGCGCCGCCTTCGTATAAGCCTGGCAGAAACAAGGCCAACCGTTTCTTGGAAGTTTTCATCTCGTGTCCGATGTGGGTTGGATTAGCGCGTGTCCCCCAGTTCGCGCAGGAGATTCTCGGCGATCTGCGTCGTGGTCATGCACGAAGAGTCAAAGCGCAGGACAGGCACCCGCAGGTCCGCCATGACGCGCCCATAAGCGGCGCGGTAACGGTTCAGGAAAGACAAAGTTTCTTCGGCCGAGGCGTCCTTGACGATGTGTGCCTTCTTGCGGGTGCGGATGCGCTCCAGCAGGTCGGCATCGTCGGCGTCCAGCCAGACGATCAGGTTCAGGGTCTGGCTCCAGCGGGCGGACAGGTCGCGCCACAAGGCGTCAGTGGCGGAAGTCCGCAAGGAGGCGGGACCGAACTCGCGCAGCTCCGTCAGCAAGTAGACAGGACCTTGGTCAAGCACGGTCACGCGCGAGTCTGTTTTTTGCAGCAAGGCGGGCCAGCCGCGCAGGATGGACATCCAGGCCAGTTCCCGTCGGCTCAGGCCGCCCAACCCGCGCAGGGAGCCAATCACCCACGCCCCATTCCAAAGGAAGAAGGGCAGGTTCGCCAGTCGACGCACATCGGGGAAATTGTCGAGGCGGAGATTGTTTCGCCCGCGCAAGGCTTGATATAACGTGCTTTTTCCCGCGCCCGCGGGCCCAACAATTTCGACTACGCGCAGGTTGTTTTTTTTCATCTCAGTCCCGCTCTGCGGTGGAGAGCACGGCGCGGATGCGGCGCAGGATGGCCTGCCGCTGTGCGCCCGTCAGCCCGGCAAAGAAGGAGAGAACCAGCATCGCCAGGCCCGTCAACGCCGCAAAGAAGAGGAAGGCCAGCCAACGGGTCAGGTCCGCGCCCGAGGGCAGCGAGACCCAACGCGTCAGAAACGCCGCCACGGAGAAAATCCCCAGCGTGGTCAGCATCGGCCGAACCATCCAGCGAATCTGCGCGGCGGGCTGGACACCCAGGAAGCGGCCAATCAAATAGGGGTAGCCGACGCTCAGGATCAACCGTCCGCCCATGATGCCGAGCACCAGGCCCACGATCCCCCATTTGAAGACGCCCACCAGCACAGCCGCCGCCACGACCGAGATCGTGACCGAGAGCAGCCCGAGCAGCACCTTCTGGCTGAGACGCAGGGTCAGGTCGATGATGTTGCCGTCGCTGCGGATCAGGGCCAGTTGCATGGCCGACACGATGATCAACAGGTTGGGAAGAGTCCCCGCAAAATGGTCGGGACCCACCCACAACCCGACGAAGGCGGGATTCCAGACGAGGATGGCCGCGCCCAACGTGGTGGCCGTCAGCCAGATGAAGGAGTTGATCTCGTCCCGCAGGCGGATCGCCCGCTCGTGGTCGCCCGTGCCGATGATGCTTCCCAGCCCAGGCAAAATCCCGAAGATGACGATGACGATCACACCGATCAGCGTCTCGGGCACGTACTTGGTGAGCGAATAATTCGTGACCGACTCGACCGAGTTCAGCAGGCCCAGCACCACCACATCGCTGGCGAGCAGCAAACTGGTGACGAGGTTCCAGCCCATGAACCACCAGCTCAGGCTGAGCATCTGGCTCACGTCGGCGCGGGTGGGCTTGGCAATTCCGAACCAGGGTGTGTAGGTGCGCACCACCCACAGGTAGAAAATCCCCGTGGACAGCGTACTCAACACCACGGCGGCGGCCACCCCCACGATGCCCGTCTTCAGGAACAGGGCCAGCCAGGTGTAACCACCCCCCAACAGAACCAGCACGATGGACGCGCCCATGCGCTTGTAGCCGAGGTTCTCGCCTTGCAAGGTGACCTGCGGGATCGAGGACAGGGTGTCCACGATCATATTCAAGACCAGCAGCCCAGCCACCGCGCGAACGATCCACACGTACTCGGCTGGGGCCTGCACCCAGGACGGCACCAGCCAACTGACCACCCCGCCGAGGCCCGTCAGCAGCGGCAGGAAGATGACCCAAATGACCAGCGTGCTGCCCACATAGCGGCGCTTCTGGTCGTAGTCGGTGGAGGCCTGCTGGTTGGAAAGGGTGGCCTTCAGAGCGAAGCCAGGTCGTCCGCTGGCGGGGGTGATGTACCCGATCAGGCGATTCAGCACCTGCCACATGCCGAAGAGATAATTGCCCAGTCCCGCCACCATCAAGGGCGTGACGATAAATCCAACCAGTAGGCTCGCGCCGTAATCCAGCATGACCGTGATCGCGTTGAGATATGCTTTGCGGGTCAGCCCCTTGTCGGAGAATAAACCTGCGATGAGTTTCATGGGATGGGCGTTAGTGGACATGCTTATAAATGTTCCCAGATCAGAGCCTGAACCTGAGCCAGCACCTCGTCCCGAGGGCGGCTCGCGTCGATGATATGGCCCGAGACGGCGTCCCAATCCAGGCCCCAGACTTCGGTCGAGCGCGCCCGCACCGAAAGGGCGGTCTCTTCCGTTTTGCGCTGGACGGCGATCTCAGGGTCGAGTTTGAGGACGATCAACAAATCGGGCGGCGGGATGCGCTGATAGAAATTCTTTTCCCGTTCGATCAGGAACTTACGCAGGCCTGTGACCCGCCCAGGATGGACCGCATCTTCGCACTGCGGCCCATCCATGTGCATGAAGCCTGCGAAGGAGTAACGGTCGCACAAGGCCAGTCCGCCGCTGGAGGAAAATCGGCGGGCCCGCCAATACGTGAGGGAGCGGTCCCGCGCTGTGCATACCGCGCGGATGAACCAGGGCAGTCCGTGCGGCCCCGCAGATTGTTCGTAAGTGTCGCCCTCGAAGGGATACAAGTGCAGCAGGGTGCCGACCTTGAGCAGTCCACGTAGCAGCACGGTGGTCAGCGACCAGGCGGGCTTGCCCATGTGGAAGGCCTGGACCTCGAACTTGGCCGACAGCCACGCGTTCACCGCGTCAATCAGTGTCGTCTTGCCCGCCCCATCCCCGCCGACGATGGCGATGAACAGGCCGCCGTTGGCGAGTCGATTCTTGGGGCGGAGGCGCAGTACACGCTGTGCGAAGGGCTGCTCCACACGACGAATGAACTTGAGCAGCACATCCATCCATTGCGGATAGCGTGCCCATCCACGCAGGAGGACTTGCAGGCGCTCCCCTACGCAGACCCGCGTCCAGTAGGGGCAACCTGGCTGTAACGAACGCAGGCACAGGTCAAAGAGACTGCGGTCCAATCCAGGCACAAGAGGAAGAAGCGCATCCACCTTTGTGAGGTTTTCTTCCGTCGAGAGGACTTCCAGTTCGCGGCGCTCGGTCTTGGTCAACGCACCGTGCCGCATCAGGATCGAGTCCCAGGTCGAGTGTTTCAAGACCATGCGGATGACCAGAATCAGAAGTTCAAACTCAGGCGCAGGCAGGCGAAACAAATCCCTTTGTGAAGAGGAGGCTAGATATTTGCGTTCCAGTGGAAGGCGGTAATTCTTGGAGAGATCATTCCCCAGAATTAGTTGAAAATGCGCGTGCACATGGACCCAGCCTCCCGTCGGCACGTCCCAACCATAAAAATCTCGCACACCGGGCAAGGTGGCTTCGCGCGGGGCAAAGGTTTCCTTAAAGCCGAGGCGCAGCAAAATCCCGACAAACCGTTCCCCGTGTGCGCGGTCGATCAACAGGTCGAGGTCATTCTCGCCGCTGGCTGAACGATCCAGGTAGGCGTTGCTCTTCCAATGGCAATATTCGATTCTCTCGTCTGCAAGGGTCTGACCCAATCTGGCAACAAGTTCGAGAACAGCAGATTTTTCCATGATCGGTTCGATGTCCTGTTCTGGGCGGATTCAAGTCCGGGGATCGCTCCGCCATTCCGACAATCGCTGATTGTCGGCGGACACTCCCCCATCGTCTCTTCCCCCAATTCGCCTCGAATCAGTTCGGGGCAGTCGAACAAATACAGTCCGCAGGCAGTTCCACCGTCATCTGGCGGTCGCCCAGCAGCGATAACAAAATCCTCACACGGTCAGCGCCAGAGAGGCAAACATCGAAGATGCCTTCATAGCCTTTGAAGACTCCATCCCGCACCAGGACAACGTCGCCTTTTTGAAAAGGTACTTTTTTGACGGATGCAGTTTTTTCCAGACCTTCGACGCGCTGTTTGATAGCAAGGAGCAGATTCTCGGAAATCGTGGCGGGTTCCTCGCCGAAACGGACCAATCCCGCCGAACCAGGCAACCATTGCAAATAGGAGATTCCCACCACGTCCAGGTCTGCCGACACAAACATGTACCCTGGAAAATATGGCTGGACCGTCCGCGCACGGGGGTTCACCGTCCGCACACGCAGGCAGGGATAATAGGATTCCAGTTTGCGCATGCAAAGCTGCTTCCAAAGGAAATCCTCATACCTGGGTTTACTGTGCAGAACGTACCACTTTTCCATGGGGAATGATTCTCCATTCAAAAGAGCATGTCTTGTTTTTATCCGAAGGGACGAAGGAAAGGCGGCCCAAAGAGAACGGCCAGTTTCAAATTTACTCGCTTAATTTTTATTAATCTTTTGAGTTTTCTTTGAAATCTTTTGAGATAAACTTGGGGCCCAATGTCAAATTCTTTAAATTCCCCCCTCAATCATGGAGAGCCATTACAACGCAATGCAACTTTGATTTTTGTTTCTGGAAATTCGTCCTATAATATTAACTAGTGTTCCATGAGTTAATGAATAAAAGGCCGCGCCTCCCCTTTCCTTTATCCATCACTCTCCTTTATCTAATCCTAGGAGGGCTGTGGGTCTTTGTTTCCCATCAAATCGTCCGCGCTTTTAGCCCCGACCCTGGCATCACAACCCTGATACAAAACATTGCAGGTGGAGTGTTCGTAGCGGCAACTGCACTCGTCCTCTTTCTCGTAGTGAAGCGGGAATACGGCATCCGTGAGAAAGCCGAAAACGAATATCGCATCATCTTCGAGAACAGCCCACAGGGATTCTTCCAATCCACTCCGGACGGCAGGTTTGTAAACGTCAACCCGGCCATGGCTCGTATCTTCGGGTACGCTTCGCCGGAGGA
>CALFXA010000070.1 GCA_937928015.1 uncultured Anaerolineales bacterium
ATATCCACTCGTGACTGGAGTTCAGACGTGTGCTCTTCCGATCTCAGGCCGCCAGCGTGGAGCTACTGCAAGCCGTGAGCGTGGAACGCGTCTCGGCGGTGGTCTTCGAGCACGGCCGCGCGACGTGGAAGTCGTCCACGCCCGCCGCGGGGCAGAGCCTGCCACAGGTCCTGCCCTACTCGCCCATCTTCGACCGCCTGCGCGAGTCGTTGGGCGTCTTCAACACGGGCAACGTCCGGCGCGAACGGGATCTGACCCCGCTGACCGATTTCGTCGGGCAGGAAACCGTCTCTCTGCTGGCCCTGCCCCTCATCAGCGGCTCGGAGCTGCGCGCCCTGCTCTTCGCACATTCGGTCAACGAGACACACTTCGGCGTGAACGAGATCGAACTGGCACGCACCATCGCAAACCAGACAGCCATCGCATTGGAAAACGCTCGCCTGTATGAAGCCACCCTTCAGACCGCCCAGCGCCTGTCCATCCTCAACGAGAGCAGTTCCGAGATCGGCGCCACGCTCGACCTGGAACAAATCTACGCCGCGGTGGAACGCTCCACGAAGAAGCTGATGCCCGCCGAGTCCTTCGTCATCACGTTGTACAACGAAGCCAGCAACGAGATCGAAGGCGTGTACCTGATCGAACAGGGCGCACGCATCCCATCTATTGTGCGCCCCATGGACGAAGACAGCCTGACGGGCAAGGTCATCCGCACCGGCAAGCCGATTCTCACCAACACACTCGAAGACACCGACAAGGCGGGCGGAATCGTTTATGGCGGCGACGCCGATCCGCTTTCGATCCTGTCGGTGCCCATGGTCAGCCCGGGCGGCAAGGCCATCGGCATGCTGTCGGCGCAGAGCTATCACGCCAACGCCTATACCACCGAGGACCTGCAACTGCTCGGCACGCTGGGCAACCAGGCCATCGTCGCCATCCAGAACAGCCGCTTGTTCGCCGAGACCCAGCGCCTGGCGCAGGAACTCGAACAACGCGTCGTCGAGCGTACCGCCCAGTTGACGCGCGAACAGCAGAACACCATCACCCCGCTGCGCATCCTGACCGAGGTGTCTTCCAGCCTTGACCTGGACCGCGCCCTCAACCGCACGCTGTCCCTGCTCAACGACGCCACGGGCGCGGAACAGGGCACCATCATGCTGCTGCACCCCGAAGATTACCTGTTGCATTATCGCGCAGGCTATGGCTACTTGAGCGACCGCTCGGACGTCACCAACTCGCGCGGATTCACACTCAAGGTCGGCGAAGGCCTGGCGGGCTGGGTGGTGCAGAACCGAGAGGCGGTACTGATCAGCGACCTGCACAAGGATCCGCGCTGGGTCCGCTCGACCACCTCGGGCCAGGACCACCGCAGTGCCATCGTCGCACCGCTGCTGGTCGGCGAGGATGTGATCGGCGTGCTGATGATCTTCCACCGTGAGTTGAAATTCTTCAGCCCCGACATCCTGAACCTGGTCAAGGCCATCGCCAGCCAGGTGGCTGTGGCCATCAATAACGCCCACCTGTACGAGCTCATCCGCGACCAGGCCGAGCGTCTCGGCTCGATGCTGCGCAAGGAACAGGAAGAGGCCAGCCGCTCGCAGGCCATCCTCGAAGCTGTGGCCGACGGCGTGCTCGTCACGGGCAACGACAATACCATCAGCTTCGTCAACTCGTCCATTGAGCGCATCCTGGGCGTGCAGGCTGACCACATGATAGGCCAGGCGCTGGAGTCCTTCGGCGGTTTGTTTGGCAACACCGCCGAATTGGTCGAGACCATCCGCCGCTGGTCCGAGGAGCCGTCCTCCTTCGAACCAGGCGACACCTACGCCCAGCAACTGGAACTGGAGACGGGTCGCATCGCCCTGATCCACCTGGCGCCGGTCATCTTCCAGAACGACTTCCTCGGCACGGTGTCCATCTTCCGCGACATCACGCACGAGGTCGAGGTGGATCGCCTGAAGTCCGAGTTTGTGGCTACCGTCAGCCATGAACTGCGCACACCCATGACGTCCATCAAGGGTTATACCGACATCCTGCTGATGGGCGCGGCGGGCGCCTTCAACGAAAACCAGGTGCACTTTTTGACGATCATCAAGAACAACGCCGAACGCCTAAACGTGCTGGTCAACGACCTGCTCGACATCTCGCGCATCGAGGCGGGACGCGTCACCCTGACCCCGCAGCCCATCGACATCCGCGATGTGGCCGAAGACGTGCTGGGCGAAGTGTTGCGCCGCACCCAGGACGAGAAGAAGCCCATGGCCATCTCGCTCGACGCGCCCAAGGACCTGCCGCGCGTGCTGGGCGATCCCGAACGCGTGCGCCAGATCATCTCCAACCTGGTGGATAACGCCTACAACTACACGCCCGAAAATGGCACCATCAAGATTCACATCAAGTCCACGGGCGGACGGGAAATCCAGGTGGACGTGGAAGACAACGGCGTGGGCATCCCCACCCAGGATCAGGCCCGCATCTTCGAGCGCTTCCACCGCGGCGAGCATCCGCTCGTTCTTGCCACCCCGGGCACAGGCCTCGGCCTGCCCATCGTCCGCCAACTGGTGGAGATGCACAATGGACATATCTGGATGCAAAGCAATGGCGTCCCAGGCGAGGGCAGCATCTTCTCGTTCACGCTGCCGACGCAAAAGAATTGAGGATTGAATGACGAAAATCTTGATCGCTGAAGACGAACCCGACATCCGCGAGCTGGTGGCCTTTACCCTGCGTTTCGCGGGTTACGAAGTGGTCACCGCCTCCAACGGCGAGGAAGCCGTGCAGATAGCCGTCAAGGAATTGCCAGACATGGCCCTGATGGACGTGCGTATGCCGCGCATGACGGGCTACGACGCCTGCCGCGCCATGAAGGCTAACCCCGAACTGAAGGACATCCCCGTGGTCTTCCTCTCCGCCAAGGGACAGGAAGGCGAGATTGCCACGGGCCTCGAAGCAGGCGCGGAGGAATATCTGCTCAAACCTTTCGCCCCTGACCAGCTCACCGAGCGCGTGCGCGCCATCCTCACCAAGTTTGGAAAATAGCAAAGGACGGCAGGACAGGCCATGAGCGCCATTATGCTTGACGGATCCATCGTGCATTACGAGGCCTTGGGACGAGGTCGTCCCATCGTCTTTCTGCACGGCTGGGTCGGCTCCTGGCGCTATTGGATCGCCGCCATGCAGGTGGCCTCCACCTCCTTCCGCGCCTACGCGCTGGACCTGTTCGGCTTCGGCGACACCGCCCGCGACTCCTCGAAATATTCCCTCGAACAACAGGCCCACCTGCTCGACAGTTTCCTGAACGAGATGGGCATCGGCAAGATCGCCATCGTCGGGCATGGACTGGGTGCGCTGGTCGGTTTCCAGTTCATCCAGCAATTCCCCAAGAGCGTGGACCGCATCATGGCGGTCTCCTGCCCGCAGAGCGACGAAGGCGTGAACGCCCGCATGAAGTCCGCCTCGTTGACCGAAATGGTGGAATGGCTCTCGACCCGCTCCCCAGAATCCACCACCGCCCTGGCCGACGCCACCAAAGCGGACCCGTTGGCGGTCACCGCCTCGATCAGCAACATCCAGGCCGACAACCTGCCCATGCGCGAAGCCCTGGTCCCGAGCCTGTTCGTGTACGGCCAGAACGACCCCGCCATCGTCCCGCCCGTGGACGAGAGTCAGAACCCCTACTCGCTCACCCACCAGATCTTGCTCGAAAACATCGGCCACTTCCCGATGATCGAGGACCAGATCAAGTTCAACCGTCTGATGACCGACTTCATGGCGCTCGACTCGGGGGCCAGTCCCAAGGAGCTACAGCTCAAGGAAGAATGGAAACGGCGCGTACGCTGACAGGGCAGACCATCGTCTGCCCTGAATTTTTTCCTTGACAATCCATCCGAGGCGGGTACAATCAGTTCACAAGCGGAACCAATCCGCTTTCATTTCTGGTTGTATTTAGTGTAAAAAATACACTAAAGGATAAAAATGAAACCATTCCCCTTACCTGATTTCTTCGACCCTCAGCGCGCGGACCAGGTCTGGCGCGTCCCTTATGAACAACGCGCCGCCCAGGCCATGGACTGGACCAGGCAGCACGGGCTTCAACCCGTCGCCGCCGACCAGCGCCGTATCTGGCTGCTGCTGGTGGATACCCAAAACACCTTCTGCCTGCCCGATTTCGAGTTGTTCGTGGCGGGTCGCAGCGGACGCGCCGCCGTGGACGATACCGTGCGCCTGTGCGAGTTCATCTACCGCAACTTGGGAGTCATCAGCCAGGTCACGGCTACGCTCGATACGCACATGTCGATCCAGATCTTCCATGCCATCTTTCTCGTGGATGGCGAGGGGAAACACCCCGCCCCCTACTCGCAGATCACAGTCGAGGAGGTGCGTTCGGGCAAGTGGAAGTTCAACCCTGCGCTGGCGGGTCCGCTGGGAGTCTCGCCCGAGTATGGGCAGGAAATGTTGCTGCACTACGTGACGCAACTGGAAACGAGCGGTAAGTACGCGCTGACCATCTGGCCGTATCATGCCATGTTGGGCGGTGTGGGCCATGCGCTGGTCTCGTCGGTGGAGGAGGCGCTCTTCTTCCATTCTATCGCGCGCACCTCGCAGACCCAGTTCGAGGTCAAGGGCGATCATCCCTTCACCGAGAACTACTCTGCCATCGGCCCCGAGGTACAGACGGGTCCCATGGGCGAGACGCTCGAACAGCGCAACCCGAAGTACATCGACATGCTCCAGGACGTGGACGCGCTCATCGTGGCGGGGCAGGCCAAAAGTCACTGCGTGGCATGGACCTTGGCCGACCTGTTGGAAGACATCCGCGGCGTGGATTCCGCGCTGGCAAAGAAGACCTATCTGCTCGAAGACTGCACTTCGCCCGTGGTCGTCCCGGGCGTTGATTACACCCACGCCGCCGACCAGGCCTACGCCGACTTCGCCGCGGCAGGCATGCACATCGTCCGCTCGACCGATCCCATTGAAACCTGGGAAGATTTTCCAAAGGCTTAACTCATGTCCATCTTCGACGGAAAACGTCTTACCAACGAAACCTTCAAACTCGATATCGAGCGGATGCGCCAGGGCTGGTATTCCGACAAGTATTTCGAGAACATCAACCGCATGTTGACCGTGCTGGCTGCCGAGGGCTACACCTATCGCGGCGGATTTCCCAACCTGCCAGAAGGCATCTCCCCCACCGACATCGCCGTGGGCGACATCGAGGTGGAGATGCAATGGTTCACCCGCCGCGTCGGCCAGACCGTCATCGTAGGTGTGGACAAATCCCTGGCCATGCTCAAGCATTGCTCGGGCTACTTCGAGGGCGAGCGCTTCATCGACACCTCCGACAGGCTCGAAGTCTGGGCGGTACATGACGGCTGCGTGGTCGAGTCGGACGGGAATCCGCTCTACGTCCAGCCCGTACTCAAGGTGCGCGGGCGCTATCGCGACTTCGCGCTGTTGGAGACTCCCACCCTGGGCATCTTCACCCGCTCCAGCCGCGTGGCGACCAACGTGTACGAGACACTGGTGGCGGCGCGCGGCAAGCCCGTGCTGTTCTTCCCCGCCCGCTTCGACCTGCACGAAGCCCAGGCCGCCGACGGCTACGCCTACAGCATCGCCGTCCAGCGTTTCAACCAGGATCATTTCCAGGACATCGGCCCGTTCATCTCGACCGACGCCCAGGGCGACTGGTGGGGCGGCGCGGGCGGCGGGACCATCGCCCACGCGGCCATTGCCTCTTTCCTGGGCGATACGGCCGAGGCCATGATGGCCTTCGCGCGTGTCCTGCCCGTCAACGTGCCGCGCATTGCCCTGGTGGATTTCAACAACGACAGCGTCCGCGATTCGCTGCGCACGCTGGATGCCATGTTCACCGAATATCGCAAGTTGATGGATGCGGGTCAGAAGGAAGAAGCCGAAAAGTACAAACTATACGGCGTGCGCCTCGACACGAGCGGAAGCCTGCGCGATGTCTCGGTTCCGCCCTTGGGCGAACCCAGCCTGGACCTGGGCGTGACTCCGCGCCTGGTCTTCAACGTCCGTCAGGCGCTGGATTCCGCTTGGGAAGGCTGGAGCCTGCCGAAGTCCTGGCAGGAGGCGGCGAAGGAATATTGCCGCAACGTAAAAATCGTCGTCTCGGGCGGATTCCAGCCCGAGAAGATCCGCAAATTCGAGAAGTTGGGCGTGCCCGTCGACATCTACGCGGTGGGCTCGTACCTGTTCAACAACAACGGCGCCACCGTAACTGACTTCACCGCCGACGTGGTGCGGATAAAAATCCGCGGCGAATGGGTGGATATGGCCAAGGTGGGCCGCAGACCGCGCGAAAATCCCAACCTGGAACGGGTTTGGTAAACAAAAAGAGACGGACCGTACGGTCCGCCTCTTTTTATCGCTTGAAAGTAAGGGGCAATGCTATGACTGGTTCTTCCAGAACTCGTCATCCGTAGACTTGATCTCTGCCATTTCGCCTGTGGCGATGAAGATGGTGCGTTCGCAGATGTTGGTGACACGGTCAGCCACGCGTTCGAGGTTATGCGCCACCCACAAGAGCCAGTTGGCACGCTCGATGGACTTTGGATCCTGAATGACGAACATCATCAACTCGCGATAGACCTGATTATAGAGCGCATCCACCTCATCGTCCTCGGCGGGAATAACGCGGGCAGCCTCCACATCTTCGTTGACGAAGGCGGTCAGGGCGCGGTGAAGCATGTCCACGTCCTTCTGGGCCATGCGCGGGATGTCGATCAGCGGCTTGAGCAGGGGCTGGTCACCCATGCGGATATTGATATTGGCGATGCCCTTGGCATAATCACCCATGCGCTCGAGCTCGGAGATAATTTCCATGGTGGAGGCCAGCAGGCGCAGGTCATGGGCCATGGGCTGCTGGGTGGCGATCAGAATCATCAACTGGTTCTCGATGTCGAAGCGCTTCTTATTGATGGCGCGGTCGTCTTCGAGGATTCTTTCCGAAGCCTTGAGATCGCGCTTCTTGAGTGCCTCCACGGAATTCAGGATGGCCTGCTCGGCCATGCTGCCCAACACAAGCACCTCATCCTTCAATTGCTGTAACTCGGTCTCAAACGTTTTCCGAAGCATACATACCTCTTTTTGCGGTTCGATGTCGTATTATAACGCTATCCAAATCTTCCCGTCACGTAATCTTCGGTGCGTTTATCCTTTGGATTGGTGAAG
The DNA here is from genome assembly GCA_937928015.1 of uncultured Anaerolineales bacterium. Lineage (GTDB taxonomy): Bacteria > Chloroflexota > Anaerolineae > Anaerolineales > Villigracilaceae > JACPVF01. The sequence goes on from CALFXA010000070.1 coordinate 7,192, forward strand.
ATCGACTTGGTCTCGCCAAATTCGATCATGCGTCCCGAGCGGTTCTCGTCAATCATCATCATGGCGGTGAAATCGGAGACGCGCGCCGCCTGCTGCATGTTGTGGGTCACGATGAGGATGGTGTATTCCTTGACGATGTCATGCATCAACTCTTCGATACGCAGAGTGGAGATGGGGTCCAAAGCCGAAGCGGGTTCGTCCATCAGAATCACCTCGGGTTCGACCGCCAACGCACGCGCGATGCACAGACGCTGCTGCTGTCCGCCCGAGAGCGAGAGTCCGCTTTGGTGGAGTTTATCCTTGACCTCCTCCCACAGCGCGGCCTGCTTGAGGGATTTCTCCACGATCTGGTCGAGATCGTTCTTACGGCGGATTCCGTAGAGGCGCGGACCATAAGCCACATTTTCGTAGATGCTCTTCGGGAACGGGTTCGGACGCTGGAAGACCATGCCGATGCGGCGGCGAACATCGACCACGTCCTCACGATTGGCGGTGATGTCGCGCCCGTCCAGAAGGATGCTGCCCTCCACGCGGGCGCTGGGGGTCAGGTCGTTCATGCGATTGAAGGAACGCAGCAGGGTCGACTTTCCGCAGCCCGACGGCCCGATGATGGCCGTAATCTTGTTGGCGTAGATATCCATGTTGATATCGGTCAGGGCGCGGAACTTCCCATAGAAGACCGACATATTTTTCACTTCCATCTTGGCCCCCAACGAAATAGCGTCCGAGCCGGTGGAATGAGTTTGGTTTTCGATTTCGAGTGTTTGAATGGTCATGGGATTAACCTTGCAGGCGGCGCTTGCGGGCTTCCACCCACAAACGAGCCAGAACGTTGATCAGGAGGACGAAGATCATCAGCACGAGCGCCACCGCCCAGGATTGCTCGACGCGCTCGGGATAGGGCTGCTGGGCATACTTCCACAGCGTGAGCGGGAGCGAGTCCACGGGCTGATCGACGATGCGTTCGAGTATCTGGAGGAAGGTCTGGTTTTGCGCGACCCCGTTGCGGACAATGGTGCCGATGTCGTAACGCTCATTTCCAAGCGCAGTGAAGAGCAACGGTGCCGTCTCACCTGCCGCGCGGGCGATCGCCAAAAGAAAACCTGTGATGACCCCGTTCAGGGCGGCGGGGAACAGCACGCTGATGGAGGTCTTCCACTCGGGGGCGCCCAGAGATCGGAAGAGCGTCGTGTAGGGAAAGAGTGTAGATCTCGGTGG
>CALFXA010000071.1 GCA_937928015.1 uncultured Anaerolineales bacterium
GGCGTACAGGGCCGCGCCGATGGCCATCCACACCACCTCGCGAGTGCCCACTTCCCAGGCCTTGTTGTCGCGGGTCAGGAAGTACGCCACAGCGGGAATCAGCACGCCCAGCACCACGAAGAAGAAACGCAGGCCGACAGTGGCATCGTAATCTTCGAAGTTGAAGGCAGTGATCTTGGCGGACAGCAAGAACATGACGACCGCAAAGATCGCCAGCACGGCCGCCAGGAAAAGGATAAAGTTCAAGAATTTCTTGTCCATCTTACTCTCCTATGAGTTAGATATGCGCCAGACCTTCGGCCCGCAGGAAGCGTCCCGTTTCGGGGAGGCGCTTCACGTTCAGCTCCAACAAGGAGGTCGGGACGAGTCGGTTGGCATTGAGTCGGTCGAAATCGCGCAGCACGTCCTGGGGGGCGCCGTCGGCCACCAAGCGACCGTCGGCCACCATCAGGACGCGATTGGCGTAGATCACGGCCAGGTCCACATCGTGGGTAATAAAAAGGATGGCCTCGAACCCAGGCATTTGCAGGATGGCATCCATGAAGTTCATGTAGTTCTGATAATCCTGCCCCGCGGTGGGCTCGTCCATCACCAGGATGCGGGAACGCATCGCAAGGATGGCCGCGATACTGACGCGCTTTTGCTGGCCGAAGGAAAGGGCCAGCGGGGGATCCTGCTCTTTATCCGAAAGGTTGACGGTCCGTAAGGCTTCTTTCACCTCCTTCGCGATCTGGTCTTTAGGATGCCTGAGGTTGGTGGGCCCGAAGGCCAGTTCATCGTGGACGGTGGGAGCGAACAGCATGTGACTCGGGCTCTGGAACACGTATCCCAGCGTACCCGCGATCTGAGCCACGCTGGCTTCGCGGGTGTCGCGTCCGTCCACCAGGACGCGCCCCGACTTGGGCTTGAGCAAGCCAATGGCATGCTTGACGAAGGTGGTCTTGCCCGCGCCGTTCGCACCCAACACGGCAATCACATCGCCGCGCTTGATCTCGAGGTTGATGCCATGCAACACCTCGCGGTCCACGTCGTAGCCAAAGGCCACATCCTCGAACTTGACGAGGGTCTCCTGTTTGCCATCCGCCGCCGAAGGCAGAATCTTCATCTCGGCTGGGGCGGGCGCGAACCTGGCAAACTCCATGATGCGTTCGGCGGGAAGCTTGACTTCCTTGTAGTTCACCTGTTTATACAACCCTTCGACGTCGCCCAGGTAGCGGATTCGGCCTTCGGACAGGAACAGCACGCGGTCGGGGCGGATGCGCAACACATCCTCCACGCGATGCTCCACCACCAGCACGGTCATACCCTGGTCGGCCAGCAGGCGGACGGTATCCAGCGTATCCTGCGCCGAGGCGGGGTCAAGACTGGCGAGAGGTTCATCCAGCAGAAGGATCGAGGGGCGCATGGCAAGCACGCCCGCCAGGGCCGCCTTCTGTTTTTCGCCGCCCGAAAGGTTGAAGGTCTCACGGTCACGCAAATGTGAAATCTTGAGGAAGGCCAGCGCCTCGTCCACGCGCTGGAAGATTTCCTCGCGCGAGAGGCCCAGATTTTCGAGACCGAAGGCCACTTCGCTCAGGACCTTGGTGCCGAGGATTTGACGTTCGGGGTCTTGCAGCACTGTGCCAATTTGCTGGGAGATGTGAGCCAGGGTCCAGCCCTTGGTCTCCTCGCCAAAGACCAGGATGCGCCCCTGCTCCTCGCCCTTGTAGGAGCGGGGAATCAGGCCATTGATGCAACGGATGAGCGTGGTCTTGCCGCATCCGCTTGCACCTGCAATCAGCAGAATCTCACCGCGCCTGGCGGTGAAGGAAATATCGTGAATGGCCGCGCCCTCGCGGTCGCGGTAACGAAAGGAAAGGTTTTCGACGACAAGGGGGAAATCAGTCGGCATAGAAAGTCGCTTCGATGGGATTTGCATTCACAACACCCCAAACCGTCGGCTGGTTCGGCGTTTTCATGACAGATTCGAGAAATAGTTGCATGCCCCTATTATCTGGATTTAAGGTAGTGCTGTCAAGGATGGTACCAAAGTCCTATAAAGCAAAATCAGCGCGGCTCGGTGCCGCGCTGATCGACAGAGATCAAAACTTTATTTCAAATGTTCGGCAAAGGCACTTTCCAAGTCCTCTTGCGAGGTAAAACCAATCCACTTTTTCAAGATATTCCCATCCGCGTCCAGCAGGTATAACTCAGGTTGATAGCGGAAGCCGAGCGCGCTCTGAAAGACATCGGTACGCGGGTCGTCGGCATCGAGGTACGAGAACTTGAGCTGCCCAAAATATTTTGCTTCGAGCCCATGAACCATGGGCGCCATCGCGCGGCAGGTCCCTCAGGTGAAGCGGAAGAATTCAACCAGTTGCAGTCCACCCGAAGCCAGTTCGACGGTGGCGGGGTCTGTCGCTTCGAGATTGGGGCCGCGAGACGTGGCGACCGCCACGGGTGTGGGCGACGCCGCTTCCACCTGGACCGTGGGCTGGGTCGCCGTTTCGATGGTCGGAGAGGCGGCTGGAACGCTGGATGCGGTATTCGTCGGCGCGAGGGAAGCGGGAGCGGTCGGGGCGCAGGCTGCAAGTATTAAAACGGCAGCCAGACCGAGGGTCAAGGACAGACGGGCAAAGGCTCGGGGATGGGTCATGTCGTCTCCTTTTTGTTTCCGTCTGGATGGGAAAGGTATGAAAATCCTTACCTAATCACGTCACTTTGACGTGCGTTCAATCCTACGCTATACTAGATTTGTTCGACAAATTCAAAAGTCATTTCATGTTCGATACCCTAACAAGGAGGCACGGAATGTCTGATTTCAAGTTGACGTATGCAACCATGTTCAACCCGCCCGAGGAACTGCACAAGGGCTTCGATGCGGCAGTTGCCAAACTGAAACAGAACATGGGCAAGGAATACGGCCTGATCATCGATAACAAGGATGTCTTCGCCAATGAGAAGTTCGACGACTTCTCACCCGTCAACACCGAGTGGAAACTGGCGACCATGCAAAAAGGCAATGCCACGCACGCCCAGGCAGCCATGGCAGCCGCCCGCAAGGCCTTCCCTGGATGGAGCCACACCCCCTGGCAGGAGCGCGTCAAGCTGCTGCGCAAGGCCGCCGCGTTGATCGAGGAGCGCATCTTCGATCTCGGCGCCGCCATGGCGCTTGAGGTGGGCAAGAACCGCATGGAGTCACTGGGCGACGTGCAGGAAACCGCTGACCTTATCTATTATTCCTGCTATCAGATGGAACTGAACAACGGCTACGTGAAGGAAATGGGCAAAGACCCGCTGGTGGGCTACGACTCCACCAACGTCTCGGTCCTGCGTCCCTACGGTGTGTGGCTGGTGGTCTCTCCTTACAACTTCCCCTTCGCGCTGACGGGCGGTCCCTCCGGCGCGGCCCTGGTGGCAGGCAACACCCTCGTCATCAAGCCCGCCTCCGACACCCCGTGGATCGTGCGTCTGCTGGCGGACTGCTTCCGCGACGCAGGCCTGCCCGACGGTGTGGTCAACTTCGTGACGGGACCGGGCTCCACCCTCGGGCAAGCATTGGTCGACAGCCCCGAGGTGGACGGCGTCACCTTCACAGGCTCCTTCGATGTGGGCATGAAGATGTTCCAGGATTTCGGCAGGCGCAACTACGTGCGCCCGATCATCCTCGAATTGGGCGGCAAGAACCCCGCCATTGTCTCGCGCAATGCGGACCTCGAACGCGCCACCATCGGCATCGTCCGCTCGGCCTTCGGCTTGCAAGGACAGAAGTGCTCGGCAGCTTCGCGCGTGATCGTGGAAGAACCCGTCTACGATGAATTGGTTGCCCGCCTCAAGGAAGCCACCGACAAACTCGTCATGGGCGACCCGACCGACCGCGCCACCTATATCGGTCCCGTGGTCGGTAAGAATTCCTACAAGGACTTCAAGGATTTCTGCGAGGAGCTCTCGCAGGGCGGCGGCAAGTTCCTGACAGGCGGCAAGGTCCGCACCGACGGCGACTTCGCCAAGGGCTATTTCTGCGAGCCGACCTTCGTCACCGACTTGCCCTTTAGTCATCGCCTCTGGCAGTATGAGATGTTCCTGCCCATCACCACCATCGGCAAGGTCAAGAACCTCGACGAGGCCATGCAGATCGCCAACGACGTCAACTACGGCCTAACCGCTGGCTTCTACGGCAGCGACGAAGAGGTCGACTGGTTCTTCGACAAGATCGAAGCAGGCGTCACCTATACCAACCGTCCGCAGGGCGCCACCACGGGCGCATGGCCTGGCTTCCAACCATTCGGCGGATGGAAGGGCTCGGGCTCCTCGGGAAAAAATGCTGGCGGCCACTACTACCTGCCGCTCTACATGCACGAGCAGATCCGCACCCGCATCAAATAATCTCACGTTGCAACCATGCCCCTTCCCTGCTTGGGGAAGGGGTATTTTTTCGGCTACAATTGCGCCATGCCTTGGGACCCCGACCGCTACCATCAATTTCAGAGTCAACGCAGCGCCCCTTTTGCGGACTTGCTGGCGCTGGTAATGGTGCGTCCCAACCTGCGGGTCGTGGACCTCGGCTGCGGCACGGGTGAACTCACCCGCCGCCTGGCCGATTCCTTGCCCGAGAGCGACGTCCTCGGCCTCGATAATTCTGTCGAAATGCTGGATCGCGCCGCCCAATACGTTCGTCCAGGTCTGCGCTTCGAGCACGGCGACCAGGCCGCCCTCACCGGGACCTTCGATCTGATCTTCAGCAATGCCGCCCTGCAATGGTCTGAGGATCATCCCGCCCTGCTATCGCACCTGTACGGATGCCTGGCCCCAGGTGGGCAACTGGCGATTCAGGTCCCATCAAATCATATGCACATCTCGCACCGCATCATCCGCGAAGTGGCAGCGCAGGAACCTTTCCGCGGCGCGTTGAACGGATTCGTCCGCCAGGCGCCCGTCCTGCCCACCGAGGACTATGCCCGCTTGCTCTTTGAATTGAATGCGCAGGACATCCTCGTCTTCGAAAAGGTTTATCCGCACATTCTCGAAGACTCGGACGCGGTGGTGGACTGGATCTCGGGCACGGCCCTGGTCCCGTATTTCGAGCGGCTGAATGAGATCACGAAGCAAGCCTTCACGCACGCGATTCGCGTCTGCATGAAGGAGGAGTTCCCTGCTCAGCCTGTTTTCTATCCATTCAAGCGTACTCTGTTTTCGGCAGTCAAACCCCTATGAGCGAAGACGAAGACCTGCTCGTACGCATCGGCACTTTTTTCATGCTGGTTGGTTTCGTCATATTTGTCGTCTTTGTCGCCTCCGACCTTGCCTCGAAGCATAATGCGGATATACGAGCCGATTTCGATTACCTCTTCATCGCCATTCTGGCTATTGGCGGCGGATGGTTACTGCGCCGCCGCAAACCACCGAGTCCCTCGGCGGGACGTTTCGGCATGGTCAACAAAATGCGCTCAGACGCAAAAAAGCGCAAGGAAGACCAACAAAAAGCGAAAGCGAAAAAATAGGATATGTCCAAACTTGTCACTCTGCAAAAAGCCATCTCGGAATACGTTCACGATGGGGATGTCGTCTACGCGGCGGGATTCACCCACCTGATTCCCTTTGCTGCTGGACACGAGATCATCCGCCAAAAGAAACGCGACCTGACATTGGCCCGCGCCACCCCAGACCTGATCTACGACCAGATGGTGGCCGCAGGCTGCGCCCACAAGGTCATCTTCTCGTACATGGGCAACCCTGGCGTCGGTTCGCTGCGTCTTGTGCGCGGCGCACTGGAAAAGGGTCAGCTCGAATGGGAAGAATACTCCCACTTCGGCATGATCACCCGTCTGCAGGCGGGCGCCTCGGGACTCCCATTCCTGCCCATGAACCAGACCGCCGCCGAAGACCTGGAGCGCGCCAACCCGCTTATCAAGCGCATCCCCGATCCCTATGGCGGCAAGGACGTGATCGTGGTCCCCGCCCTCAACCCTGACGTGGCCATCGTCCACGTGCAGCGCGCGGATGAGGAGGGCAACGCTCACCTGTGGGGCATCATCGGTGAACAGAAGGAGGCCGCCTTCGCCGCGAAGCGCGTCATCCTCACTGCCGAAGAGATCGTCGACTCGTCCGTCATCCGCTCGGACCCGAATCGCACGATGATCCCAGGCATCATCGTGGACGCCGTCTGCCACGTG